>JAGQRL010000294.1:0-137 GCA_020425485.1 Rhodospirillaceae bacterium | reverse complement strand
GGCTCCACCACCTGCGGCATCAAGGTGTTCCGCTTCCAGGTGCTGTACGCGTCCACCAGCGCGCTGCTGGCCCGCCTGCTGCACCCCCACGG
Organism: Rhodospirillaceae bacterium; assembly: GCA_020425485.1. GTDB lineage: Bacteria > Pseudomonadota > Alphaproteobacteria > DSM-16000 > Inquilinaceae > JACKIH01. The sequence goes on along the minus strand of JAGQRL010000294.1, from coordinate 45 downwards.
CGTGTTCACGCCCTACTACAACGGCAAGCCGATCCCCGAGACCGT
>JAGQRL010000293.1 GCA_020425485.1 Rhodospirillaceae bacterium | reverse complement strand
ACACCGCGGCCATGCTGACCACCTTCAACGAGGTGGACATGACGGCCCTGATGGCCCTGCGCAACCAGTACAAGGACAGCTTCGAGAAGAAGCACGGCGCCCGGCTGGGCTTCATGTCCTTCTTCGCCAAGGCGGTGGTGGCCGCCTTGCAGGAGATCCCGGCGGTGAATGCCGAGATCGACGGCGAGGACATCGTCTACAAGAACTACTACGACATCGGCGTGGCGGTGGGCACGCCCCAGGGCCTGGTGGTGCCGGTGGTGCGCGATGTCGACCAGCTCTCCTTCGCCGACGTGGAGAAGACCATCGCCGAACTCGGCCGCAAGGGCCGCGACGGCAAGCTCTCCATCGCCGACATGACGGGCGGCACCTTCACCATCTCCAACGGCGGCGTCTACGGCTCGCTGATGTCCACGCCGATCTTGAACCCGCCGCAGTCGGGCATCCTCGGCATGCACAAGATCCAGCAGCGCCCCATGGTGGTGGACGGCAAGATCGAGGCGCGGCCGATGATGTATCTGGCCGTCAGCTACGATCACCGCATCATCGACGGCTCGGAAGCCGTGACCTTCCTGGTGAAGGTGAAGGACGCGATCGAGGATCCCCAGCGCCTGCTCTTGGGGGTGTAGGCACTACGCCCGGCGGCCCAGCGCTGCCGGGTCCCCCACTTGCCTTCAGAAGTAAGTTGAGCGACGATGGATAACTATCCGTCGTCGTTTGGCTTTTTAGATGGGTGTCGATCTCCTCCCGGTGGCGGACGACCTGGCCCGCCAGCTTGATGCCTGGACCCGCTGGCTGGAGCGCGAGCGGCGGCTGTCGGCCCACACCGTGCGCGCCTATGTGGCCGATGTGCGCCGCTTCCTCACCTTCCTGGCCGGCCATGCCGGCGGCCCGGTGGGCATCGCCCGGCTCGCCGGAACGGAGTTGGCGGAGATGCGCGCCTTCCAGGCCCACCGCGCCGGCGACGACCAGGCCAGCCGGCAGACGCGCGCACGCGGCCTGTCGTCCCTGCGCAGCTTCGTCGACTTCCTCGACCGCGCCGGCGTGGCCCATGTGCCGGCGGTGCACGCGCTCGCCCACCCCAAGCTGCCAAAGAAGCTGCCGAGGCCGCTCGATGCCGCGTCGGCGCTGGAAGTGCCGGAGATGGCCGCAGCCCTGCCGGAGACCGACTGGATCGGCCGGCGCGACCGGGCGCTGTTCGGCCTGCTCTATGGCTGCGGGCTGCGCCTGGGCGAAGCGCTGGCGCTGAATGTGGGGGATGTCCCGGCGGGCGGCGGGCCGCTCAGGGTGCTCGGCAAGGGCAACAAGCAGCGCAGCGTGCCGGTGCTGGCGGTGGTGGCGGCGGCCATCGAAGCCTACCGTGCGGCCTGCCCCTATCCGGCCGTGGCGGGCACGGCGCTGTTTCTGGGCGCCCGCGGCAAGCGGCTGCAGCCGGCCATCGCGGAGAAGCAGATGCGCGACGTGCGCAGCGTGCTGGGGCTGCCGGAGAGTGCCACGCCGCACGCGCTCCGCCACAGCTTCGCCACCCACCTGCTGAGCGCCGGTGCCGACCTGCGCTCCATCCAGGAGCTGCTGGGCCATGCCAGCCTGGCCACCACCCAGCGCTATACGGAGGTTACGGCGTCGCAGGTGAAGGCTGTTCACCAGGCTGCGCACCCGCGCTCGCGGCGGCAAGCCCCGGCGTGAAATCGGCATCCGGGCTGGCGGGCGGCCGGCGGTGGCGCCGGTGCAGCAGCTTGGCGCCGCGCAGGTAGAAGCGGTTGAACAGGCGGATGCGGCGGCGCGCCATCACGATCAGCCGGCGCGCCCAGGGCTGCACCTTGGCGATCAGCAGCAGCCCGGCGACGATGGTGGCGGTGCTGGGGTAGAGCGGGATCGGGTAGCTGACGACGCCCCAGATCACGAGAAACCAGCCGGCGAACAGGTAGCCCAGGCGGGCGGTGCGGGTCGGTGCGCTCATGGCTCGGCTTAGCCCCCCGGCCCGTTAAGCGGGGGACCGCGGTCGGCATCGGCAGCACGGGTCGCCGCCGGCTGGCGCACCGCCACGGCAGCCGGACGCCCGGTGTGGCGGCCGGGATCGGTCAGTTCGATCAGGCGGCGGCCGAAGCCGGGCGCGTGGTGCTTGTTCCGGTGCAGCCAGTGGCCGAAGCGCGGATAGCGGATGCGCAGGCGGCGGAACCAGCCGCGCACCGTCTCGCTCTCGTGCACCAGGATGGAAAACCCGACGATCAGCAGCAGCCAGCCGATGGGGATCGGTGTCGGCGCCAGGATGGCGCCCGCCACCACCAGCACCCAGCCGGCGATCAGTCGAACCAGCCGAAAGAGGCCCCGTCTCACCGCGCACCGCTCTCCCCGGAGCATCCCCGGCCAATCAAACGGACTATATGTGGAGTGCCGCGCCTTCCACCGCCAGGGCCGCTTCCTTCACAGCTTCGTTCAGCGTGGGGTGGGCGTGGCAGGTCCGGGCGATGTCCTCCGCCGAGGCGCCGAACTCCATGGCCATGGCGCATTCCGCCACGATGGTGCCGGCCTCCGCGCCGAGCACGTGGATGCCCAGCACCCGGTCGGTCGCCTTGTCCGCCAGGATCTTCACGAAGCCGTCCGTGGCGTTCATGGCGCGCGCCCGGCCGTTGGCGGTGAAGGGGAACTTGCCGACCTTGTAGGCCACCCCGTCGGCCTTGAGCTGCTCTTCGGTGCGGCCCACCTGGGCGGCTTCCGGCCAGGTGTAGACGACGCCGGGAATGGCTTCGTAGTTCACATGCCCGGCCTGGCCGGCCAGCCGTTCGGCCAGCGCCACGCCTTCCTCCTCGGCCTTGTGGGCCAGCATGGGGCCGGCGATCACGTCGCCGATGGCATAGATGCCGGGCACGCTGGTGGCGAAATGGGCATCGGTCTTCACCCGGCCGCGCTCGTCCAGCGCCACGCCGACGTCTTCCAGGCCCAGCCCGCCGGTATGGGGGATGCGGCCGATGGCCAGCAGCACCACGTCGGCGTCCAGGGTTTCCGCATCGCCGCCCTTGGCCGGCTCGATGGTCAGCGCCACGCCGCCGTCGCCGCGTGTGGCGGCGGTCACCTTGGTGCCCAGCTTGAAGGCCATGCCCTGGCGGGCGAGGATGCGCTGCATCTGCTTGGACACCTCGCCGTCCATGCCGGGCAGGATGCGGTCGAGGAACTCCACCACCGTGACCTTGCTGCCCAGGCGCTGCCACACCGAGCCCATCTCCAGCCCGATATAGCCGCCGCCGATCACCACCAGGCGTTCCGGCACCTTGGCCAGCGCCAGCGCCCCGGTGGAGGAAACGATGCGCTCCTCGTCGATCTCCACGCCCTTCAGCGGGGCGACTTCCGAGCCGGTGGCGATGATGATGTTCTTCGCCTGATGGGCCTTGCCGTCCACCTCCACGGTGCCGGGGGCGGTGATCTTGCCGGCCCCCTTCAGCCAGTCGACCTTGTTCTTGCGGAAGAGGAACTCCACGCCCTGCACATTGGCCTGCACGGTGCGGTCCTTGTGGGCCATCAGGCCGGCCAGATCGAAGCCCACATCGCCGACGGTGACGCCGAATTCGCCCAGGTGGTGGGCGGCTTCGTCATACTTTTCAGAGGCTTGCAGCAGCGCCTTGGAGGGAATGCAGCCGATGTTCAGGCAGGTGCCGCCCAGCGTCTCGCGCTTTTCCACACACGCCGTGCGCAGCCCGAGCTGGGCGCACTTGATGGCGCAGACATAGCCGCCGGGGCCGGAGCCGATCACGATCACATCATAGGGTTGGTCACTCATCGGGCAGGTGTCCTCGGGCGGCGAATCGCTTGGCAATCAGGTCGGGGATGGATCCAGAGATTGCCCCAATGGCGCCGGGCGAACAAGGTACGGCCGGGTTAGCCCTGGGGCTTCAGCATGAGGGGCAGCCCTGCGGCCAGGAACACCACGGCATCGGCGGCGGCGGCCACCTCCTGGTTCAGGCGGCCGGCAAGGTCGCGGAACTCCCGCGCCATGGCGTTGTCCGGCACGATGCCGAGGCCGACCTCGTTGGCCACCAGCACCACGCGGCCGGGCAGGCCGGGCAGGGCGGCGGCCAGGGCGGCGGTCTCGGCCGAAATGTCGCGGCCGGCCAGCATCAGGTTGGTCACCCACAAGGTCAGGCAGTCCACCAGCACCGCGGCGTCGGGTGCGGCCAGGCGGTGGAGGGCGGCGGTCAGCTCCAGCGGCTCTTCCACCGTGCTCCAGGCAGCCCCGCGGCGCTCCCGGTGATGGGCGATGCGCGCCGCCATTTCCGCGTCGCCGCCGGCGGTGGCGGTGGCGAGGTAGACGGGTCGGCCGCTGCCCGCCAGCACATGGGCTTCGGCATACCGGCTCTTGCCGGACCGGGCACCGCCCAGCACCAGCACGTGGCGCGCGCCGGCGATGGCGGGAGGAGCGGTCACGGGCCGGGCATGCGCGGGCAGGCGCGCCCTAGCCTTTCTGGGTCTCCACGAACATCCAGATCACGATTGGAACCGCGAGCAGCAGCCATTCAACGGCCATGGGTCAGTCCTCGTCTTGTCGGTCGCGCGCCCGCGGGCGCGTTGGGGTGGTCGGTCGTGCGCCTAGAAGATCTTGGCATCGATCCTGCCGGGGTGGCCTTCGTACACATGCACGTAATACCCGCACATGGGGTTGCGTGTCAGGTACTCGCACAGGTAGTCGCGGCAGGCCGGCGAGGCGTTCTCGATGCGCACCTGCCACAGCGGTTCCATGTTGGGGGTTTTCTTGTCGGCGTGGGGGATGCTGACGGAACCCGCCCACTCCACATCGAAGCCCGCAAGATAGTTGCCCGCATAGTGCTTGAACGCACCGGTGTCGTCGATCGACACTCCCGCCTTGTTCTCAAAGCACAGGCGCAGATCCATGGATCGTCTCCCCAGACTCGTGGCGCGGACCATGCTCCCGGCACGGCGGCGACGCAAGGGACCAGCCGCCGGCCGTCTGTTGGCGGCGGCCCTTACGCTGGGGCTGGCCGCCTGCCAAGCCAACAGGGAGGAGGCCGTGGCACCATCCGCAACGCCCGAGGTGGCGCCAGCAGCCCTCGCAGCCAATCCGGTGGCCCCGGCCTTCCGCGGGCTCGCCGGCTGGGAGGCCGACGACCATGCCGCGGCCCTTGCCACCTTCCTCAACTCCTGCCCCTGGTTTGCCGATCAGCCGGCAAGCCTGGCGCTCGACTACCCGGACAGCTCCACCGGCACGGTGGCCGACTGGCGGCGCGTCTGTGCCGATGCCCAGCGCCTGCCGGCGGGCGATGGGCCGGCCGCCCGCCGCTTCTTCGAGCAGCGCTTCCGCCCCATCGCCATGGAACATGCCGATGGCAGCCGCGACGGCTTGTTCACCGGCTACTACGCGCCGCGCCTCCGCGGCGACTGGCAGCCCTCCGCCACCTACGCCACGCCGCTCTACAGCCTGCCCGACTGGGCGCCGGGGGAACGGCGGCCGACGCGGGCGGACATCGCCCAAGGCGCGCTTGCCGGCCGCAACCTGGAACTGATCTGGGTGGACGACCCCGTCGACGCCTTCTTCCTGGAAATCCAGGGCTCCGGCCTGGTGGACATGGCCGACGGCGAGCTGATCGGCGTGCGCTACATCGGCCAGAACGGCCACGGCTACGTGCCGGTGGGCCGGGTGCTGATCGACTGGGGGGAGGCGACGGCCGACGACATGTCGATGGAGGTGATCCGCGCCTGGCTGGCCGCCAACCCGGATCGTGCCCAGGCGCTGATGAACGAAAACCCCAGCTACGTGTTCTTCGAACGGCGCGGGCCGGATGCCATCGTCGGCAATCTGGACGTGCCGCTGACCGCCGAACGCAGCCTGGCGGTGGACTGGGGCCATGTGCCGCGCGGTGCCCCGGTGTGGCTGGACATCGCCGACGATCCCACGGTGCCGGGCGGGTCCTTGCGCCGGCTGATGGTGGCGCAGGATACCGGCGGGGCCATCCGCGGCGCCGTGGCGGGCGACGTGTTCTGGGGCTTCGGCGACGACGCGGCGGCCCATGCCAGCGGCATGCGGGCGCGCGGCCAGCTTACCGTGCTGGTGCCGGCCGCCGCGGCGGCAGAGCGGTAGCGGCTAGTCCACTTCCGCGGCAGTCGACACGATGTGGGTGACCACGCCGTATTTCTTGGCTTCCTCGGCCGACATCCAGAAGTTCCGGTCGGTGTGCTTGCGCACGTCCTCGATGGGCTGGCCGGTTTCCCGCGCGATGGTGGCGTTCAGCCGCTCGCGCATCTTGATGATCTCGTTGGCCTCGATGTCGATATCGGTGGCCGGGCCGCGCACGCCGCCCATGGGCTGGTGCAGCAGGAACCGCGTGTTGGGCAGGCAGTAGCGGTTTTCCTTCTTGGCACCGAGGAAGATGTGGGCGCCCGCACTGGCCACCCAGCCGGTGCCGATCACCTTCACCTGCGGTTTGATGAAGCCGATCATGTCGTGGATGGTGTCGCCCGATTCCACATGCCCGCCCGGCGAGTTGATGATCAGCTTGATGGGCTCGTCGTTGTCGACCGACAGCGCCAGGAGCTGGGCGGAAATCTCGCGCGCCACCTTGTCGTTGATGGCGCCGAACAGCAGCACCGTGCGCGCCTTCAGCAGGCGCTCCATGATCGGCGGCGACGGCTTGTCCTTGGCCTTCTCGCCCTCCTTCGGCTCCTCTTCGGGCCGATCGTCGTCGTCCTCGTCGTCGAGCCGGATGGGGGTACGTGGGTCGTTCATGTCGTGTCCTGCTGGCTTGAGCCGGTTTCGGTCAGGCGGCGGCCCCGCGCATTCGCCCGCCGCAGTCCTGCCAGTGGCATAGCAGCGGGGCGCGGGGCGGGCCAAGTCGTTTCGCAGATGTCGCGTCGACCCGGCGCCATTGCAAGCGGTCGATCTTCTTGTTGCTGCACCGGCCCGCTCCCCCGCCCGGCCGCCCA
>JAGQRL010000292.1 GCA_020425485.1 Rhodospirillaceae bacterium | reverse complement strand
CGGCACCGACTATATCGACCTCTACATCCTGCACGCCTGGGACCGGCTGACCCCGGCGGAAGAGGTAATGCGCACGCTGGACGACCTGGTGACCGCCGGCAAGGTGCGCCACATCGGCCTCTCCAACGTGCCGGCCTGGTACGCCGGCCGCGCCCAGACGCTGGCGGAGCTGCGGGGCTGGGAGCCGGTGTCGGCCGTGCAGCTGGAATACAGCCTGGCCGAACGCGCCATCGAGAACGAGTTCGTCGACCTCGGCACGCGGCTCGGCATGGGCATCATGGTGTGGAGCCCGCTCGCCTCCGGCCTCCTGTCGGGCAAGTACCGGCCGGGGCGGGAGGGCGGCGAGGGCGAAGGCCGGCTGGCCGCCCTGGCGGGCTCCGGCAACCCGGTGTTCGAGAAATTCACCGAGCGCAACTGGCGCATCGTTGCGGAACTGGAGGCGGTGGCGGGGGAGCTGGGCCGGCCGATGGCCCAGGTGGCCGTCAACTGGGTGGCCAACCGGCCGGGCGTGGCCACCGTGCTGGTGGGGGCGACCAAGCTCAGCCAGCTCCAGGGCAGCCTGGCGGCGCTGGACTTCGCCATCCCGGCGGAGCTGGCAGCACGGCTGGAGGCCGCCAGCGCGCCGCAGCCGGGCTACCCCTACACCTTCTTCAGCCCGGCGATGCAGGGCATGGTGACCGGCGGTGCCACGGTGGGCGACAAGCCGCCCGCATACCTGCCTGACCGGACGGTGGCGGCTGCCGGCGCCAGCGTCGATGCCAGCGACGCGGAAGCCGGGTAGGGTGGTGCCGCCTCCCTTTCCATGACGGACCGAAGATGACCAGCACCGCCCACACCCTGCTTGCCGAAGCCGCCCGCAGCTTCGCCGCCGTCGTCGAGGTGGCCGATCAGGTAGAGGCGGCCGCCACCGCCATCTGTGCCGCCCTGGCCCAGGGCAACAAGGTGCTTTTCTGCGGCAATGGCGGCTCGGCCGCCGACAGCCAGCACCTGGCGGCGGAACTGGTGGGCCGCTTCGTGAAGGAGCGCGAGGCGCTGCCGGCCATCGCACTGACGGTGGACACCTCTGCCCTCACCGCCATCGCCAACGACTACGGGTTCGACACCGTGTTCGCCCGCCAGGTGCGCGGCCTGGGGCGGGCGGGGGACGTGCTGGTGGGCCTCTCCACCAGCGGCCGCAGCGCCAACGTGCTGGCGGCGATGGAAGCGGCGAAGGCGCAGGGGCTCGTCACCGTGGCGATGACGGGGGCGAAGGAAAGCCCGATGTCGGACCTGGCGGACATCGCCATCCGCGTGCCGGCCACGGTGACGGCGCGCATCCAGGAAATGCACATCGCCATCGGCCACACGCTCTGCGCCATCGTCGACGAGACGGTGGCGGGCTGAGCCCATGGGCTTGAGGCCGGCGATCTTTTTTGACCGCGACGGGGTGCTGAACCGCGACGACGGCTATATCCACCGGCCCGACCAGGTGCACTGGATGCCCGGGGCCGCCGCTGCGGTGCGGCTGGCCAACCAGGCGGGCTTCCTCACCTTCGTGGTCACCAACCAGTCCGGCATCGCCCGCGGCCTCTACCCGGAAGCCGACGTGCCGGCGCTGCACGCCTGGATGATCGCCGAGCTGGCGGCCCAGGGTGCGCGCATCGACGATGTGCGCTACTGCCCCTACCACCCCGAAGGCACGGTGGCGGCCTATCGGCAGGACAGCGACTGGCGCAAGCCCGCCCCCGGCATGCTGCTGGACCTGATTGCCGCCTGGGGCGTGGATCCGGCACGCTCCGCCCTGATCGGCGACCGCGACAGCGATGTGGAAGCCGCCCGGCGGGCCGGCGTGCGCGGCGTGCTCTACAGCGGCGGCGACCTGGCGGCGGTGGTGGCGGGACTGTGCCGCAGCCCCGACTGATCGCGCTTCACAGCCAGCGGCGGGTGCGGGCGCGGTAGGCCCGGTAGTCCTCGCCGAAGCGGGCCTCCAGGTGGCGCTCCTCCGGGCCGATCACCACCCGGTCCAGCAGCACGGCCACCACCGGCGTGGCCACCAGCAGCCAGCCATTGGCGAAGATCACGGCCAGGCCGATCAGCACCACCAGCCCGCCCAGATAGATCGGGTTGCGGCTGAAGCGGTAGATCCCGCCGGTCACCAGGGCGGTGGCCGGGAAATAGGTGGGGATGTTGGTGCCGGCGCGCAGAAACTGTACCGAGGCCATCAACGCCGGTACCGCCCCGATGCCGGCCAGCACCGTGCCCAGCAGCCATTGCCCGGCAAACAGGCTAAGCGGCAGGGGAAAGGCCACTTGCAGCCCCCAGGCGGCCAGCAACGCCGCCACCCCCAGCACCGGCGGGTGCAGCACCAGCAGGGGCCGGGCGTGGTGGGCATCGGGGTGGGGATCCTCCGCCACCGCCGCTACCCCACCAGGCGCCGCACGATGGCGGCCACCGAGCCGACATAGCCGCCGCCGAACAGCCGCACATGCACCAGCAGCGGATAGAGGTTGTAGAGGTCGCGGCGCAGCTCGAAGAAGCCGTCGCGGATCGGCCTAATCTCGTGGTAGCGGCGGAAGAAGGGCTCGCCGAAGGTGCTGAACAGGGTGGTGAAGGCCAGCTCGATCTCCGCATCGGCGTGGTAGATGGCGGGATCGATGAAGCCGGCAATGCGCCCGGCGTCGGCCATCACGTTGCCGCCCCACAGGTCGCCATGGATCAGGCTGGGCGGGGCCGGCGTGCCGATCAGCTCGTCCAGGCGCTCGGCCAGCCGGTCGATGCGCGCCATCAGCCCGGCATCGAGCGCCCCTTCG
>JAGQRL010000291.1 GCA_020425485.1 Rhodospirillaceae bacterium | reverse complement strand
GTCAGTTGCTCTACCGGCTGAGCTAAGCGGTCGGGCGGACCCTAGGTAGCTTGCCCTTTGGGGTCAACCGCAGGGGGGGCAACCGACTGGGCCGCGGCCGAACCGCCACGCCGCCGCCGCCCGCGCGCGGCCCCTTCGGCCCTGGCGCGGGCCGCCAGGGCATCGGCATCCAGCAGCACGCCGCCGAAGCGGCTGGCCAGCCACATGCGGCCGGTCTTCTCATCCACCGCCAGCCACCAGTGGGCATCGGTGTCGTTGAACATGTGCGCTCCCGCTAGCGTCTTCTATCGGTTCCGGCCCTCACCCCCGCCAGATCACCCAAGCGATTGTAAACTATTGGGCGGTCGGGCGGGGGTGAGGGCTGGTGCAGACTGAACGCGGAATGCTCCAGACCGGCGCCTGCCGCGCTCTCGCCTGGGGCCAGATATGGCACATAGCGGCCGGTCCGCCAGGGCCTGGTGCCTGGGGCCTGGAGCCGCAGGCCGCCGCATCCTCCCCGCTTAATCGGGCTGGAAAGGCGTGGACCCCGGGCTCACAGGCGGGCAGGGGAAGGCGGCCCGGATGGCGGCACCGCCCCGCAGCCGCTTCAGGTGGCCGAGCGGCGCGCCAGCACCCCGTTTACCTTGTAGTGGGCGACCAGCCGCTTGGCGACCACGGGGCCGACGAAATGGGCGATATCGCCGCCCAGTTCGCCGATCGCCTTGACGAAGCGCGAGCTGATGAACTGGTAGCGGTCCGACGCCATCAGGAACATGGTCTCGATGGAGCGGTCGAGCTTGGCGTTCATGCCCGCCATCTGGAATTCGTACTCGAAGTCCGACACCGCGCGCAGGCCACGCACGATCATCTGGGCGCCCACCGACTGGGTGAAGTGCAGCAGCAGCACGCCGAACCGGCGCACCTCCACATTGGCCGGCGGCTCGGGCAGGGCAGCCAGTTCGGCCTCAAGCAGTTCCACCCGCTCGTCGATGTTGAACACCGGCTCCTTGCCGGTGTTCTCCGCGACGGCGACGATCAGGCGGTCCACCAGCCGGGCGGCCCTGAGGATGATGTCCATGTGCCCGTTGGTGATGGGATCGAAGGTGCCGGGGTAGACCGCTACGCTCATCATGCGCCGAAGCCTTCAGTACTGATGTTCGTGTCAGAGCGACGGATCGTCGGTCGCGCCGGAGCCGGGTGCGTCCGGCGCACTGCCGGTCTCGCCACTGCCGGTTTCGCCACTGCCGGTTTCGCCGGTGCCGGTGTCCTCGCCGTTGCCGGCCTCGCCGCTGCCATCCTCGCCATCGTCGGCCTCGCCTTCGGACACCGCGGCCACCGCCACCACCCGCTCGCCCTCGGCGATGCGGAACACGGTCACCCCCATGGTCTTGCGCGCAGCGATGCGCACGTCGTCCACCGGGCAGCGCATGATCTGGCCGCCATCGGTGACGAGGATGATCTCCGCGTCATCGGTGACGGGGAAGCACGCGGCGATGGCGCGGTTGCGGTCGCCCATGTCCATGGTCCAGATGCCCTTGCCGCCGCGGGCGGTCACCCGGTAGCCGTGGGATGAGCTGCGCTTGCCGAAGCCTTCTTCGCTGATGGTCAGGATGAACTGCTCGGCCGCCGCCAGGGCGTCGAACTGTTCGGGGCTCAACTCGGGATCGGGGACTTCGACTTCGTCCTCGCCGTCGGTTTCTACACCCTCTGCGTTGCGCAACGCATTGACGCGGCGCAAATAGGCCCGCCGTTCTTCGGGTTGGGCGGCGATTCCGTTGAGCACGGACAGCGAAATCACCTGGTCGTCCTTGCCCAGGCGGATGCCGCGCACACCGGTGGAGGCGCGGCTGGTGAATACCCGCACATCGGCCACCGGGAAGCGGATGCACATGCCCAGCCGGGTGGCCAGCAGCACGTGGTCATCCTCCGCACAGGTGCGGGCGCCGATCAGGCTGTCGGTGTCGTCGTCGAACTTCATGGCGATCTTGCCGTTGCGGTTGATCGACACGAAGTCCGACAGCCGGTTGCGCCTGACCGAGCCGGACGCGGTGGCGAACATGACGAACAGATCGTTCCAGGTATCCTCGTCCTCCGGCAGCGGCATCACCGTGGTGATGGTTTCGCCTTCGGACAGCGGCAGCAGGTTCACCAGCGCCTTGCCGCGGCTCTGCGGGGTGCCTTCCGGCAGGCGCCAGACCTTCAGCTTGTAGGCGATGCCGCGCGAGGAGAAGAACAGCATCGGCGTGTGGGTGTTGGCGATGAACACGTCGGACACGAAATCGGTGTCCTTGGTGGCCATGCCGGAGCGCCCCTTGCCGCCGCGGCGTTGCGCCCGGTAGGTGGTGATGGGCACGCGCTTGATGTAGCCGGTGTGGCTCACCGTCACCACCATGTCCTCGCGCTGGATCAGGTCCTCGATGTCGTGCTCGAACTCCAGGTCCTCGATCTCGGTGCGGCGCGGCGTGTTGAAGCGGTCGCGCACCTCCGCCAGCTCGCCGCGGATCACCTCCATCAGCCGTTCGCGGCTGCCGAGGATCGCCAGGTATTCGGCGATGGAGTCCACCAGGGTCTGCAGTTCCTCGCCGATCTTGTCGCGCTCCAGCCCGGTCAGGCGGTGCAGGCGCAGGTCGAGGATGGCGCGCGCCTGGGCTTCGGACATGCGGTAGGTGTCGCCGGGGCCGAGCGGCCGGTCGGGCTCATCCACCAGGGCGATCAGCGGAGCGACGTCGCGGGCCGGCCAGTCGCGCGACACCAGGCCCTGGCGAGCGGCGGCGGGATCGGGGGCGGCGCGGATCAGCGCGATCACCTCGTCCAGATTGGCGACGGCGACGGCCAGGCCCACCAACACATGCGCCCGGTCGCGCGCCTTGTTCAGCTCGAAGATGGTGCGGCGGGTCACCACCTGTTCGCGGAACTCCAGGAAGCCCTGGATGATGCGCCGCAGGTCCATCACCAGCGGCCGCCCGCCGTCGAGCGCCAGCATGTTGACGCCGAAGGAGGTTTGCAGCGGCGTGAACTTGTAGAGGTTGGCCAGCACCACGTCGGCGTTGGCGTCGCGCTTCAGCTCGATCACCACGCGCACGCCGTCGCGGTCGCTCTCGTCGCGCAGGTCGGAGATGCCTTCGACGATCTTCTCCTGCACCACCTCCGCGATGCGTTCCTGTAGCTTCGCCTTGTTCACCTGGAAGGGGATCTCGCTGACCACGATGGCCTGGCGGTCCTTGCGGATCTCCTCCACCCGGCAGCGCGCGCGCATGAGGATGCTGCCGCGCCCGGTGTGGTAGGCGCTGCGGATGCCGGCGCGGCCGAGGATCAGGCCGCCGGTGGGAAAGTCCGGCCCCTGCACGTGTTCCATCAGCCCGGCGATGCCGATGGTGGGGTCGTCGATCATCGCCAGGCAGGCATCCACCACCTCGCCCAGATTGTGGGGCGGGATGTTGGTGGCCANNCCATGCCGACGGCGATGCCGCCGGCACCGTTCACCAGCAGGTTGGGGAAGCTGGCCGGCAGAACCACCGGTTCCTGGCTGCTTTCGTCGTAGGTCGGCTGGAAGTCGACGGTGTTCTTGTCGATGTCTTCCAGGATGGCTTCGGCAGACTTGGCGAGCCGCGCTTCGGTGTAGCGCATGGCCGCCGGCGGGTCGCCGTCCATCGAGCCGTAGTTGCCCTGGCCCTGCACCAGCATCAGGCGCATGGAGAAGTCCTGCGCCATGCGCACCATGGAGTCGTAGATCGCGTCCTGGCCGTGCGGGTGGTAGCCGCCCATCACGTCGCCGACGATCTTGGCCGATTTGTTGAAGGGCTTGGTGCTGTCGTAGCCCTTCTCCTTCATGGCGTAGAGGATGCGCCGGTGCACCGGCTTCAGCCCGTCGCGCAGGTCGGGAAGCGCACGGCTGACGATTACGCTCATGGCGTAGTCGAGGTAGGAGCGCTTCATCTCCTCTTCGAGCGCGACGGGGGTGATGTCGCGATCGGACGGGTCGAGGGGCGTGTTGGCCACCGGATGGATCTCGCGTCAGGCTGGTGGGAGGGGGACAGAGGGGCGCGGCGCGCCCAAGACTCCAATGAACGCGTGTAGCATTTTCGACATCAAGGAACAACGTCGCGGGCGGGTCGGACGTTGCGTCGCTAACGGGAATCTTGCCGGCCAAGCCACCAGAAGCGCAGCGCCAATGCCGTGACGGAGAACACAGCGGCGATCAGCACGCCTTCGAACAGCCCGAAGACGCCGCGCCCGGCCACGATTCCCAGCGCATAGGCGCAGGGGATCTGCAGCACGACGTAGCTGATGAAGTGCAACGCGGTGGGCACCCACACATCGGCCCGCCCGCGCAGGGCAAACAGCATCACGCACTGCCCGCAATCGGCCACCACGATCAGCGCGGCAAAGCCGATGACCGGAGCCGCCAGGGCCAGCAGGGCGGGGTCCTCGGTATAGGCGGATGCGATCTCCGGGCCGAAGAGGGCGAGGCCAATGGCGATGACGCCGGACACCAGCACGATCAGCGCCAGCCCCGTCCACCCGGCGAGCGCCAGGTCCGGCCCGTCGCGGCGGCCATGGGCGGTGCCGACGCGCACCGCCGTCGCCGTGGCAACGCCGAGCGCCACCATGAACACGAAGGCGACGATGTTCATGACGATGGCGTAGGTGCCGATGGCGAGCCCGCCGATGGTTCCGGCAATCAGGCCGATGGCGGCGAACGAGATGCTCTCCACCCCGCTGGACAGGCCGCTGGCGTAGCCGATGTGGCGTTGCCGCGCCCAGGAGCGCCACCCACCGGTGGGTTTGGCGCGCACGGCGTAAAGCTCGCGGTCGGGCAGCAGGTGCCAGATGTAGCCGACGATGCAGACGGCGATGACGATGCGCACCAGCGTGGTGGTCCAGGCCGATCCCTCCGCCCCCATGGCGGGGAAGCCCAGATGGCCGTAGATCAGCACCCAGTCGGCAAACACGTTCACCAGGTTGCCCACCACCATCACCACCATGGCGGCGAGCGGCCGCTTGATGCCTTCCAGGAAGAAGCTGGAGGTGATGAAGATCAGGTTGGCCGGCAGGCCGAGCCCGAGGATGGCGATCAGCGGGGCGCCGCCCGCCACCAGCTCCGGCGGCTGGCCGGTCAGCTCCAGGAACGGCCCGCCGAACTGGCACAGCACGGCCGCCACCGTGCCCACCCAGAAGGCGTAGACGATGGAGCGGCGCCAGGCGTGGCCGGCCTTCCAGTGCTCGCCGGCGCCGGCGGCATTGGCGGCCACCACGATGGTGCCCACCAGCAGCCCCAGCGTCATCACCAGCAGCGACTGGGTGGGCATGAGGGCGACCGACTGATAGGCGAGTTCCTGGGTGTCGTACCGCCCAACCATCACGGTATCGACCAGTTGCAGGGTCATCACGCCCAGCCGCGCCACCACCACCGGCCAGGCCAGGCGCAGCAGCTCCGGGATGTGCCGGGACAGCCGCACCTTCAGCCACGGCCAGCCGGTCAGCTCGGCGCCGACGGCAGGGCGTTGGGTGGGATCGTCCTCGGTCACGAAATGGCGGCCTTCTTCGGCTGGCAGTGGGGGAGCGCAGCGGCTATCGCAAGCCGCTGGTGCGGGCAATGGGATTGCGTGCAACCCCGCCTTTCACTAGAGACCCGAGTCGGTTTTTTGGTCGGCCCGGCGGCTGCCGCGCGGCACCGATCATCGGAGGACCAAGCGCATGTCATCCCCGCTCCGCGGCGTCGTCGCACCGATCCTGACGCCCTTCAACCCCGATCTCACCATCGCCACCGACCTGTTCGTCGCCCATGCGCGGCGCCTGCTGCGCGGTGGCTGTGCCGGGCTGGCCCCCTTCGGCACCACGGGGGAGGCGCTGTCCGTCGGCATTGCGGAGCGGCGGGCGACGCTGGATGCCATGCTGGCCGGCGGCATCGATCCCGGGCGGCTGATCCCCGGCACCGGGCTGACCGACCTGCCGGGCACCGCCGAGCTGTGCCGCGATGCCGTGGACCGCGGCTGTGCCGGCGTGATGGTGCTGCCGCCCTTTTACTACAAGGCGGTGCCGGACGACGGGCTCTATGGCTACTACGCCCGGCTGATCGACTGGGTGGGGCGCGACGGCCTCAGGCTCTACCTCTACCACATCCCGCAGGTGGCCGGCGTCGGCCTGCCGGTCGAGGTGGTGGCGCGGCTCGCCGCCGACTTCCCCGGCATCGTCGTGGGGATCAAGGATTCCTCCGGCGACTGGGCCAACACCGCCGCCCTGTTCGCGATCGAGGGGCTGATCGTCTATCCCGGCTCCGAGCTGCCGCTGCTCGACGCACTTGACCTCGGCGGACCGGGCTGCATTTCCGCCACCGCCAACCTGAATGCCGGCGCCATCGCAGAGGTGGTGCGCCGCTTCGATGCCGGAGACCGGGCCGGCGCCGCAGCGCTGCATGCCGCCGCCGGCGCGTTCCGCCGGCTGGTGCAGGACTATGGGCCGATCCCCGCACAGAAGGGGCTGCTGGCGCTGGCCACCGGCGAGGAGCGCTGGACCATCGTGCGGCCGCCGCTGGTGGCCCAGCCGGGCGATGCGACGCGCGCGCTGGCCGGCCGCCTGAAGAACGAGCTTGGGGTCGATCTGGCGGCCCTTGTCGGCGCCGAGGAGCCGGCGGCCACCGCCTGATCGCGGCGACCGGCCGCCGCGTTGGCGGGACCGCAGCGGTCGGGGACGGCGGGGGGGAGGTGGAGGCGCGGGCCGGAATCGAACCGGCATTCACGGATTTGCAGTCCGGTGCTTCACCACTCAGCCACCGCGCCAGCGTGACCCGGTGACATAGGCGGTAGGCCGCAGGCCGTCAAGCCGAGCCCGGGGGGCATGGCGGCTGCCCGGCGGATGGGTCATGGCCGCGTTCAGTCCGTACTGGTCGAAGGGTGTTGCTTTGCAGTAGGCTGCCGCCGCCTCCGCCGCCGCTCCGGCGGTGCGACAGATCGTTCGATCCTTTTTGTTCCGGGCCATCGCCCGCATCTCGATGGACTGCCATGACCGACTACGCGACCCAGCGTCGAAACATGGTGGACGGCCAGATCAAGCCGAACCGCGTGGTGTCCCACAAGCTGCTGGAGGCCCTGGACGAGGTGCCGCGGGAGCTGTTCGTGCCGTCGTCGTCGCGCGGCTACGCGTACGCCGACACCGATCTCAGGCTGTCCGACACCCGCGCCATGCTGAAGCCCATGGTGCTGGCCCGCCTGCTGCAGGAAGCCCATGTGCGGCCGACGGACATCGCCCTGGTGGTCGATGGCGGCACCGGCTATTCCGCCGCCGTGCTGGCCCACCTGGCGGAAACCGTGATCCTGGTGGAGAGCGACGGCGAACTGGCGCACACCGCCACCAGCGTGCTGGCGCAGCTCCAGGTGGACAACGTGGTGGTGCTCAACAAGCCGGCGCGCCAGGGCCACAAGGAACAGGCCCCCTACGACGTGATCGTGATCGACGGCCTGGTGGACGAGGTGCCGGCGGAAATCCTCGACCAGCTTGCCGAAGACGGCCGCCTGCTGGCCATCGTCGCCGGCGACGGGCCGGTGGGGGAAGCGCGGCTCTACATCAGGATCGGCGGCGTCATCGGGTCGCGGCCGTTGTTCGAAGCGTCCGGCCAGCGTCTGCCCGAATTCGCGGTGGCGCCGAGCTTCACCTTCTGATCGGCATGGCGCGGCCTGGCGCCGGCCGATGGCGAGCGATTGCCCTAACATCCCGGCGCGCGGCATGGTGCAACAGATCTCGGTAGAAGATGCAAAGGCGATGCGGGATCGCGGCGACCCGGTCACCCTGCTGGACGTCTGGGAGCCGTGGGAGCTGGATGTCGCCGGGCTCGACGGTGCCGTGTCGATTCCCATGGCGCTGATCCCCGCCCATGTGGACCAGTTGCCGCGCGACCAGCCGCTCCTAGTATTGTGCCGTAGCGGCGTGCGCAGTGCGCGTGTGGTTGAATGGTTGGAGATGCAGGGATTTCATAATGCGCTCAACATTGAGGGCGGCATTCTCGCATGGGCGCAGCGCCTGGATCCGACGATCCGGCAGTATTGAGGACGAGTGATGAGACGCAGCACGCTTCTGGCCGCGGTTTTCCTGGCAGCGGCGGCGGATCTTCTGCCGGCCGCTCCGGCGAGCGCTCAATCGTTGAGCGAGGCGCTGGCCTTGACTTACCAGACCAATCCGCAGATCGCCGCCCAGCGCGAAGTGGTGCGCCAGGCCAATGAAGGCGTGCCCCAGGCGCTGGCCGGGATTCGCCCCAACATCACCGCCAGCGGCCAGGCCGGCTATCAGTATTCCTACACCCAGCCCGGCGACTCAGGCGACACCATTGCCCCCTGGGCGGTGGGCGTCACCGTCACCCAGCCCCTCTATACCGGTGGGCAGACCGACGCCAATCTGCGCCAGGCGGAAAGCCTGATCCAGCAGCAGCGGGCGGCGCTCGCCAGCATCGAACAGCAGGTCTTCCTCGATGCCGTGGCCGCCTACATGGACGTGGTGCAGAACCAGGCGCTGCTGGAGTTGCAGATCAACAACGAACGGGTGCTGGAACGCCAGCTCCAGGCGGCGCGCGACCGATTCGATGTGGGCGAGGTGACGCGCACCGATGTGAGCCAGGCGGAAAGCCGGTTGGCCGGCGCCACGGCCACGCGCATCCAGGCGGCCGGCAGCCTGCGCACCGCACGCGCCACCTACGAGCAGGTGGTGGGCGTGCCGCCGGGCGCGCTGGCGGCCCCGGCGCCGCTGGGCATGCTGCCGGGCACGCTGGACGACGCGGTGGACATGGCGGTCGCCAACAATCCCGCGGTGGTGTCGGCCGTGTTCGGCCAGCGGGCCGCCGAGGCGGGCATCGATTCCGCGGAGTCGGACCTGATGCCCGATGTGACGCTGCAGGGCAGCGCCAACTATTCGCGCAACGTCTCCTCGCTGGTCGACAGCCGCACCGATGTGTCGATCACCGCCCAGGTCAGCATCCCCATCTACCAGGGCGGCCTGGAAGCCTCGCAGGTGCGCGAGGCGCGCTATGCCGCCGAAGAGGCGCGCATCGTCATCGAAGATGCCCGCCGCCAGGCCATCGAGGCGACGGTGACGGCGTGGGACAACCTGACCACCAGCCGGGCGCAGATAACCTCGGTGGAAGCCCAGGTGGTGGCGGCCCAGGTGGCGCTGGACGGCGTGACCCAGGAAGCCCTGGTGGGCTCGCGCACCACGCTGGACGTGCTGGATGCCGAACAGGAGCTGCTGGACGCCCGAGTCTCCCTGATCACCGCCCAGCGCAACGAGGTGGTGGCGCAGTACACGCTGCTGGCGGCCATCGGCAATTTGTCGGCCTCGGCCCTGGGGCTGCCTGTCGATGTCTACAACCCGGATATCGACTACGAGAACACCAGCACCCGCTGGATCGGCACCTCGATCCCCTAGGACCTGCACCCAGGCGCGGACGGCACTTTTCCTCGGATTTCCGGCCTGGTCGGCGGCTCCTGGCGCCGCCAAATCGCCGGCATGGGCGACGGTTCAACGGCGGTTTGCCGGCGGTGCGGCCGATAGCGCGTCGCATTGACGCGGAAACGCTAAGTTAACCAAATTGCGGGAACGTGCCAGAAGGCCGTAGCGACGGATGGTGGCAACGGGCCAAGCGCCCGCTTTGAGCGTTCCCTGGAGTGGCGTGATGGACGAGCCGCAGACGCAGCAACAGGAACCGTCTATGGAGGAAATATTGGCCTCCATCCGGCGGATCATTTCCGAGGACGCGTCCGATCCGCCCGAGGACTACGAGGAGCCGCCCATGGCTGCCGCAGGAGACGATGACATAGAGGCCGGCCCGCCGCCGCCCGAGATCTCGCTATCGGAAGACGAAGAGCTGCCCGAGATCGAGATGGAGGAGGAAGTCGAAGCCGAAGCCGAAGAGGACGACGACATTCTGGAACTCACCCAGGTCGTCCAGCAGGGACCGCCGCCCGCTGAATCGGGCGGACGGCCCGATGACGGAGAGTCGCTGATCTCCGATCGCACCGCCGATCTGGCCCATTCGGCGTTTGCGCGCTTGAACGGATCGGGCAACCGCCTGTATTCCGATCTCCCGATTGGGGATGGCCGGACGGTGGAAGATCTGGTCCGCGAGCTGCTGAAGCCCATGCTGCACGACTGGCTGGAAGAGAACCTGCCGGAAATCGTGGAGCGGCTCGTCGACCGGGAAGTCCAGTATATCGGCCGTGGCGGGGGCCGGCGCTGAGTTTGCGCCGGTGCGCGTCGTCCCCATGATCTCGACGACACGCGGCCGCTACAGCAGGTAACTGATCCGATGCTCGACAAGACCTTTCGCCCCGAGGAGGTCGAAGGCCGGCTCTACGCGTTCTGGGAAAACCAGCATGCGTTCGCCTGCAACCCCGAATCCAACGCCAAGCCCTACACCATCATGATGCCGCCGCCCAACGTGACGGGCAGCC
>JAGQRL010000290.1 GCA_020425485.1 Rhodospirillaceae bacterium | reverse complement strand
GCCTGGCCCGCGCCTTTGCCACCGATGCCCCGGTGCTGCTGATGGACGAGCCGTTCTCCGCCCTCGATCCCCTGATCCGCGACCGCTTGCAGGACGAGCTGCTGGAGCTGCAGCGCACGCTGCAGAAAACCATCCTGTTCGTCAGCCACGACCTGGACGAGGCGATGAAGCTGGGCAACTGCATCGCCATCATGGAAAGCGGCGTGATCGTGCAGCAGGGCACGCCGGAAGACATCGTGCTGAACCCGACCGACGACTACGTGGCCGACTTCGTCGCCCACATGAACCCGCTCAACGTGCTGCGCGGCGGCAGCCTGATGTGCCCGGTGGAGCGCCTGCCTCGGGGCGCCAACGGCGACCGCTCGCTGGACGATGCCGGGATCGCCTGTGCCGCCATCGATGCCGCCGGCCTGTGCACCGGTGCCAGCCTGGGCGGCCAGCCGGTGCCGGTTGGCGAGGCCAAACCGATCAGCCTGGCCAAGGAGGGCGACACCGGCCCGCGCTTCCGCGGGCAGCACGGCACCCTGGCGGTGGCGAGCACGGACATCACCATGCGCGAGGTGATCGCCCTGCGCCGGCAAACCGGGCTGCCGGTGCTGTTGGAGGAGAACGGCAAGGTGGTCGGTGCGGTGCGCGATCAGGACATCTTCGCCGCCCTGTCGGGCGCGCGGGAGAAGAGCTGAAAGAGTCGACATCGCATACTAGGAAATCAGTTGCATGCCCAGGACCGGATAAATCGCTATAGAGCTATCAAGGGCGCAAACTAATTTTTGGCAGAGTTGGATCATTCGCGCTGTAGCGGCGCCAATATTCTTTGCAGGTGGCAACTCCTTTTGGTGTGAGGACTAATCCGTCGTCATTGTTTCTGGATTCCGCTAGCAAACCCATCCTTTTCAAAGGAATAACCCCGCCAGATGAGAACGTCTGGAATTCCCTTTTGTTCCTGTCTGTGGGAACTATCCAGCGATCGCGACCATTTAGATTGATGCGCTCAAGAATAGTATCCTGGTTTGAGAAATGGAGGTTCATCCTGAATAGTAGAAAAGCAATCCAATCGAGCGTGCTTCGAGCGCGCGGAGGAATCATGATCCAGGGGACGATCTCCGATTCACCGCTATTCGGTGGTAATGGTTGTTTTGTGTAATTACCTGATTGTCCCATAGTGAATGCCTGAACTAGGGCACGCTCTATTTCGCCGATTGTGTTTTGCGATAGCCCGTATTTGCGGGCAAGGCGATCATCACCAATAATCCTGCGTGCCCATTCCTTGAACTCAGCACGAAGCCGATCATCGATCTTCTGTCTCGCCATTGTTTCGCATAGATAGTTGTCAAATTACACGAGAGTCCATGAAACTAGTTGCAGAATCAATCGTAATCTTTTTTTTGTCGTTTCCGCCAGATCTCTTCCGGCTGTTGGGTTGTCTCCCTCAGGGGTTGACTAGCCTGTCGGGTGGCGAACCTCCCGCGGGGCGGTCCAGTCGCCGGCGACGCGCAGGTTGATGCCGGCATCGTCGTCCACCACCTTGGCCACCCGTCATCTCCCCGGCACCATCGGCGCGCGCGATCGTTGCAGCGCGGAGGGTCGGATAGGCGTAGGCTGCACCGGCTCAACCAAGAGACCGCACCATCCGATGCCGCAGCACGCGGGGCCACCGGGTTCTTCAGACTCCGCGTCAGACCTCGCCAAATGGCAGCCGGTCCATATCGGCTTTGCCAATGACGGCCTGGTGATCGGCGGGCAGGATGTGTGGACGCAGCGCTGGCGGCGGGGCGAGCCCGCGCCGGTGCGCCTGCCGCACCCGGCCTATCCCGACCAGATCCACGATTTCGACCGCTACTTGATCGGCGACCCGGCACACCCGGTCCGCTTTGTCGCCGCCGAGGTGTCGAACGGGGTCTGGGCCTTCTATGTGCCCGCCGACTATTCGGTTGACCCGCAGGCGCGGGGGGCCGCCGGCCCGCTGCTGTATGAACACCGCGACGGCCCGTTCCTGAACGGCCGGTATGATTCCCTGGCCCCTGCCGCGGTGCTGATCGATGCGGCGAGCGACCGGGTGCTGCTGGACTGCAGCGGCTGGGCATCAAGCCGGATCACCCCGCAGGAAGATGGCAGCCTGGTCCTGGTCCTGGCCCAGAACCACTGGTCGTGGATGTTTCGCATCGACCCGTGGGCCGGCACCTTCCGCGACCTGGTGGATGGCGGCGGCGACCGCCCGCTGGCGGACATCCGCGGGGCGGTGGGCGAGGCGTGGCAGGCCAGCGGCCGGCGCGACCCGGCAAACCGCGAACGCCGGATTGCACCGGACGGCTGCGCGGTGGTCGATCTGGAAGCGGTGGAGTGGTTCAACACCCACTTCGTGGTATCGCCGCGGGTGACCGACGTTTCCCGCGGCCGGGTGGTGCTGGACCTGTGGACCACCGACTGGGACGCCGTCGTCTCCTTCCCCCGGCCGGGCTGCGTGCGGCTGGGCCTCAGGCGGTATCGCGGCGGCGGGCACCTGGGGGCCGAATTGGACCTGGCTTCGGGCCGCTACCGGATCGACGCCGGGCCGAACAGCGAAGCGGCGCTTGGCGAAGGACCGCTGGCCGATGTGGCCCGCGCACTGGAGGATGAATTTGCCCGCGGGGTGGCGGCGATG
>JAGQRL010000289.1 GCA_020425485.1 Rhodospirillaceae bacterium | reverse complement strand
GACGCCTGCTTGCACTGCTGGGCATCGCCCACCAGCACCGGCACGATGTGGGTAACCGACGGCATCACCGGCAGGCCGGCTTCGGCCAGCTTCGCCTTCAGGCGCACCGCGCGTTCGTGCAGCACCTGGCGCTCGGTCTGCGAATGGCGCAGGTGGTGGATGGAGGTGCGGGCCGCTTCCGCCAGGCCGGGCGGCAGGGCGGTGGTGAAGATGAAGCCGGGGGCGTACGAGCGGATGGCATCGACCGTGGCGGAGCGCGCGGCGATGTAGCCGCCCATCACGCCGAACGCCTTGCCCATGGTGCCTTCCACGATGTCCACCCGGTCCTGCACGCCGTCGCGTTCGGCAATGCCGGCACCGGTGGGGCCGTACATGCCCACCGCGTGGACCTCGTCCAGATAGGTCATGGCGCCGTACTTTTCCGCCAGATCGCAGATCGCGCCGATGGGCGACACGTCGCCGTCCATGGAATAGACGCTCTCAAACGCGATCACCTTGGCGCGCTCGCGGCCGGCGTCGCGCAGCAGGGCTTCAAGCTGGGCCAGATCGTTGTGCCGGAAGATGCGCTTGTCGCAGCCCGAATTGCGGATGCCCGCGATCATCGAGGCGTGGTTCATCTCGTCTGACAGGATCAGCGGGTTGGGCAGCAGCCGGGCGAGCGTCGACAAGGTGGCTTCGTTGGACACGTAGCCCGAGGTGAACACCAGGGCCGCTTCCTTGTCGTGCAGCCGGGCCAGCTCGCGCTCCAGCTCGCAGATGGCGTGGCTGGTGCCGGAGATGTTGCGCGTTCCGCCCGCACCGGTGCCATGGGCGCCGGCGGCGCGCTGCATGGCGGTGATCACGGCCGGATGGTGGCCCATGCCGAGATAGTCGTTGGAGCACCACACCACGATCTCGCGGGTCGGCCCGTCGCCGTGCAGCAGAACCCTGGGGAAGCGGCCGACCCGGCGCTCGATATCGGCGAACACGCGATATCGGTTTTCCTGCCGGATCGCGGTCAGGGCATCCTTGAAGATCTGGTCGTAGTTCATGTCGCCTCTGCCAATGTGGCCGCAGCCGCCGGCGAGCCATGCCCGACGATCCGACCCTGGTGTCCGCGCCCCTCCCCGGGCCCCGTCTCGTTAGCACATTCCGCTACGCGCGTCAGGTATGGCGCCTGCCGAATCTGTGCATCGCTCGGTCCCGGAGGGAGGAAGCGGCCCTGCCGCCACCATTGCCGCTCCGCGGGGCAGGGGAATTGTCCTAGATCAACGATGGGAATTGCCGGCGCCGGGGCGGGCGGCTGATATGCCGGATCGCTCGATGCCGGCGGCAGCGCTACACTGCGGCCCGGCCCGATCGCCGGCCAGTTGCCACCCCCAGACACCGGGTTGTCCCATGCTCGAACTGCTGACGTCGCCGGAGGCGTGGATCGCGCTGCTGGCGCTTGTGACCATGGAGATCGTGCTCGGCATCGACAATCTGGTGTTCGTGGCGATCGTCACCAACAAGCTGCCGGATGCCCAGCGGCCGATGGCACGGCGCATCGGCATCGGCCTGGCGCTGGTGCTGCGGCTGGTGCTGCTGGGGGCGATTGCCTGGATCATCGGGCTGACCACCCCGGTGTTCGACCTCGGCTTCGTCGGCCCGGTGGGCGAGCACGGCCAGCCGGCCTTCGAGACGGCGTTTTCCTGGCGCGACCTCATCCTGCTGGCGGGCGGCGCCTTCCTGGTGTGGAAGGCGACCAGCGAGATCCACCAGAAGGTGGAAACCGGCCGCAGCGGCGAAGCGGCGGAGAAGACGTCCGGGCCGGCCGGCAGCGCCTTCACCGCGGTGATCGTGCAGATCGTGCTGCTCGACCTGGTGTTTTCCATCGACAGCATTTTGACGGCGGTGGGCATGACCACCGACGTGCCGATCATGATGACGGCCGTCGTCATCGCCGTGGGCATCATGTACTGGGCGTCCGGCCCGGTGGCGCGCTTCGTCCACGACAACCCCACCGTGGTGATGCTGGCGCTCGCCTTCCTCCTGATGATCGGCATGGTGCTGATCGCCGAAGGGTTCGGCATGCATGTGCCCAAGGGCTACATTTACGCCGCCATGGCATTCTCCGCCTTCGTGGAGGGCCTGAACCTGGCCACCGGGCGGCGCCGCGGCGGCCGGCGGCCGGCCGAAGGGGCGTCCTCTGGCTGACCCGCCGATGCCTTGGGCCTGATGGAACAAAATCAGGTATCTCAAATACCTCTTATTCTGCAATGATCCTCCCCGCTTCGGGAGACGGCACCACGTGGGACGGGCTCCGCAAACGCGGGCCGGAGCCTTGCAGATTTGAGGAGGATGTCGTGCGCCAATCCATGCGGCCGACGATCGTTCAACTGGCCGGCACCATCGAAGAGGTGCAGGTCGGACCCTGCCAACAGACGCGGGGACCCAAGGCCACCGGGGTGCATGTGCGGCTGCGCACCAGCGAACGGCTGGTCGACCTGCGGCTCGGCCCGGCGGAGGTGCTGGATGGGCTTCCTGACCGCCTGCTAGCCGGCCAGAAGCTGAGCGTTTCGGCCTTCCGCAGGGAGGGCCTGCCCGACGATGCCTTTATGGTGCAGGCCCTGACGCTGGGCGACGAAACCCATGTGCTGCGCGACGAAACCATGCGCCCGGTGTGGGCGGGGCGCCGCAACCGCGGGGCCATGCGCGGTGGCCGGGCCGGCTGCGGCGGCTGTGCGGGCCGGGGTGCCGGTGCGGGCCGCGGCATGGGCCGTGGGATGGGCTCGGGGATGGGTCGCGGAACGGGCCGCGGCATGGGCGCCGGCCGGGGTGGCTGCGCCGGTGCTGGCGGATGCGGCCGCCAGGCGGCGTGTGCCGGCGGTGGCGGGTGCGGCGGCGGTCGCTGCCGGGCCTAGAGAACCTCCGATCTTCACAGAGCCGGCGTTGACAGGCGGGCCGGGGCAACCCGGTCCAGCCGGTTAAGCGGCGCGTGCCTGCAACGGAAAGTCGCATGGCAGGCGCGTGAAGCCGGCACGCCCCATAACCTTGTTCACCGTGTGGGTAAGGCCGACCTTTTCTTGCGGGGGCGCAGAGAAGGGAGGTTCTCATGTGCCGTATCCTCAAACTGTTGGGCCTCACCGTGTTGGCCCTGATGCTGGGCGTGCCGGCGCTGGCCCAGCGCGGCACCGGCGACAGCGAAGGCATCGTGCGGCAGGGCATCCAGCCGCCGCTGGTGCCGTTGGCCGGGACCGTGGATGAGGTGGTGATCGGGCCGTGCCATCGCACCACCGGGCGGGCTGCCATCGGCGCCCATGTGATGCTGGCCACCGGCGACGGCGTGCTCAACCTGCATCTGGGTCCGGCGGCCGTGCTGGACGACCTGATCGACCGGCTGGCCGTGGGCACGCCGGTGACCGCCACCGCCTTCCGCACCGATGCGTTGCCGCCCGGCGCCTATGTGGCCCAGCAGGTCACCGTCGGCGGCGAGGGCTTTGTGCTGCGTGACGACATCCTGCGGCCCATGTGGGCCATCGGGCCCGGCGGCGGCCGTGGCCGCGGCGGCGGGTTCGGGGCCGGTGGCGGCTTCGGTGCCGGCCAGGGCCTCGGCGGCGGTCAGGGACCGGGCGGCGGCCAGGGGCAAGGCGCTGGCCAGGGGCCGGGTGCCGGCCAAGGGCTCGGCGGCGGGCCGTGCTGGTGGTAGTGCCTGAGTCGGAATTCGGTTGCGGCGGCTAGGGCCGTTTCTGTCTGGTCCGCACCAGCCTGCTCCCCCACTTGGCCGCCCAAGCCATTGTGAAATCTTGGGTGGCCGGGTGGGGGTGCGGGCTGGGACCGATTCAAAACGGCGCCGAAGCGGCCTAGACGTGCTGGCCGCCGTTGATCTGCACCTCGGCCCCGTTGATGTAGCTGGCCTGGGCGCTGCACAGGAAATGGATCACCGCGGCCACCTCCTCGGGTTGGCCGAGGCGGCGCAGCGGCAGCGATTTCGCCAGATCGGCGGTGCCGGGCGACAGGATCGCGGTTTCGATCTCGCCCGGTGCGATGGCGTTGACGCGGATGCCGTAGGGGCCGAAATCGGCCGCCATTTCGCGGGTGAGGGCCGCCAATGCCGCCTTGGAGGTGGCGTAGGCGGTGCCGGCGAAGGGGTGCACCCGGCTGCCGGCGATGGAGGTGACGTTGACGATGGCGCCGCGCACTTGGCGCAGCGGGTCGATCAGCCCGCGGGCCAGGAACACCGGCGCAAACAGGTTCACGCTGAACACCTGGTTCCAGGTGTCGTGGGCCGTGGTCAGGGTGTTGAGCCGCGCGCCATCCGGCCCCTTGGGCGAGATGCCGGCATTGTTGACCAGCGCGTGCAGCCCGCCGGCACCGATGCGCTTGCGCAGATCGGCCACCGCAAGCTCGATGCCGTCCACCGTGGACAGGTCGGCCTGCACGTGGTTGTCCTCGCCGTCCGCCCACGGGCAGTCTTCGGAAAACGCCATGCGCGACAGGGTGATGACCCGCCATCCGGCGCTGGCAAAGCGCTTCACGGTGGCGTGGCCGATGCCCCGGCTGGCGCCGGTGAGCACGAGCGTCCTGCGTTCGGGGTCCATGCGCCAAGGGTCTCCTCAAGCAGCAGTTGCACCCATGGAGCCTAAGCAGCAGGCGCGGTGCAAGCGCTTTGCATTACATGCCGCCTCCGCCAACGAAAAAGCCCCGGCCGAAGCCGGGGCTCTCGTAGGCACGTGCGATAACCTGTGCGGGCTTAGCCCCGCAGGTCTTCGGGGATCTCGAAGCCGTGATCCTCGTACCACTGCACCGCACCGGGGTGGAACGGCAGGAAGCTGTCGTTCACGTAGTTCTCCGGCACCGTGTCGGCGGCCGCGCGGTGGATCTGCATCATCCGGTCATGGTGACCCAGCACCACTTCCATGATGCCGTAGACCAGGCTGTCGGGCAGCGAGGCGTTGGTGATGGCGAAGTTCCACATGGAGACCGTGAGCTGGTCTTCCGGCTGGCTCTCATAGGTGTCGGCCGGGATGGTGAAGGCCGAAACCGACGGATAGGCTTCCACCAGGGCCGCCTGCTGCTCTTCGGTGAAGGCGAAGAAGGTCACTTCGGTCTGCGCTTCCACCTGGGCGAAGGCCGAAATCGGCAGGCCGGCGGCGAAGCAGAAGGCATCCAGCAGGCCGTCCTGGAGCTGGCCGGCGAGATCGCTGGCACCGCCGTAGCGCGCGTCGACGGTCACGCCCAGGGTTTCCAGGAAGCGCGGCCAGTAGGTGCCGGGGGTGCCGCCCGCCGGGCCGACGCCGACCACATGGCCGTCCATGTCGCTGACGCTGCTGATGCCGGAGCCCGCCAGCGAGATGCACTGGAACGGCGTCATGTACATCGGGAACATGGCGCGCAGGTCGGTGTGCTCCATACCCGGGGCCAGTTCGCTTTCGCCGACCCAGGCTTCATAGGCCGGGCCCATGGTGACCATGCCGAAGCCAAGCTCACCGGTCTGCACCAGCGTGGCGTTCTGCACCGGGCCGCCGGTCACTTCGCCGGACGCGCTGATGCCGAGCATCTCCTGCACCAGGTTCGCCCAACCGGACCCATAGGTGAAATAGGTGCCACCCTGGCTGGCCGTGCCGACGGTGATGGCATCGGGCCAATCGGAGCGGTCGAGATCTTCGATGGCGGTCTGGGCAAAGGCCGAGCCCGACAGGACAAGAGTGGCGATCGCCGCGGCGGCGGTCGTGTAACGCATCATTTGGATGCCTCCCTCATTCATTGGTTGCTGACCACCCATGGTTGGGGATCTGCGGGACCTTACCAAGTTGATTGGTAGAGCGCCAATCCTACGATGCACTTCTAGGAACTAAACCGAAAGTTTATTTACTCTCTCGATTCAAGTGCGTCGCGAGTTCCGCAGCAGCAACACTCTCCTGAGTTTGCGCCGCCAGGTCTTTGACCTGCACCGTACCGGCGGCGAACTCGTCCTCGCCGGCGATCACGGCGAAGCGGAACCCCTTGCGGTCGGCATATTTGAGCTGGTCGCCCAGCTTCTTGGGCTCGGTGAACACCTCGGTATCGATGCCGGCGGCCCGCAACCCGGCGGCGATGGCCAGATAGTCGGCCAGCCGGGC
>JAGQRL010000288.1 GCA_020425485.1 Rhodospirillaceae bacterium | reverse complement strand
GTGGTCGGCGAGCTGCAGGGCGAGAAGATCGACATCATCCCGTGGTCGCCCGAACCCGCCACCTTCATCGTCAACGCCCTGGCTCCGGCCGAGGTGTCCAAGGTGGTGCTGGACGACGACAACCGCCGCATCGAAGTGGTGGTGCCCGACGAGCAGTTGTCGCTCGCCATCGGCCGGCGCGGCCAGAATGTGCGCCTGGCTTCCATGCTCACCGGCTGGGACATCGACATCCTGACGGAAGCCGAGGAGAGCGAGCGGCGCACCGAGGAATTCAACAGCCGCAGCCAGCTTTTCATGGATGCGCTGGACGTGGACGACGTGATCGCCCACCTGCTGGTCACCGAAGGCTTCACCGATGTGGAGGAAGTGGCCTTCGTGCCGCTGGACGAGCTGACCGACATCCAGGGCTTCAGCCCGGAGATCGCCGAAGAACTGCAGCAGCGCGCCCAGCAGTACCTGGCCAACCTGGAAGCCGAGGCCATCGCCCACTACACCGCCCTGGGTGTGGCGCCGGAGATCGCCGAGATCGAGGATTTGTCGGCCGTCATGGTCGCCAAGCTGGGCGATTCCGGCGTGATGACCATGGACGATCTGGGCGATCTGGCCAGCGACGAACTGATGGAGATTCTGGGGGCCGATGCCCTGACGCCGGACCAGGCCAATGCCGTGATCATGGCCGCCCGCGCCTCCTGGTTCGAGGACGCGCCGCAGGACGAACCCGCCGACGCCGCAGAAGCGGACGCCGACGCGGTCGCCCAGCGATGACCGGTCCGATGCAGGATCAGGGGCGCACCCGATGGCGGACGGCCAACACACAGACGCGAACGCGGACGCGGCGGACCTCGCCGGCGGCCCCGATCGCCGCTGCCTGGCCAGCCGCAGCGTCCGCCCCAAGGCCGAACTGATCCGTTTCGTCGTCGGTCCCGACGGCGAACTGGTCCCCGATCTTGCCGAACGGCTGCCCGGCCGCGGCCTGTGGTTGTCGGCCGACCGCGCGGTGCTGGACCGCGCGCTGGCACGCAACCTGTTCGCCAAAGCGGCCCGCCGACCGGTCCTCATCGGTGCGGATCTACCTGACCGGCTGATTCACATGTTGACCGCGCGCTGCGGCGATGCGATGGCCTTGGCGCGCCGCGCCGGCCAGGCGGTGGCCGGGTTCGAGAAAGTCCGGGCCTGGGCCAACGCCGGCAGGGCGGCGGTGTTCGTGCTGGCGTGCGAGGCTTCGGCCAATGCACGTGACAAGGCGGCGGGGCTGGCGCGTGGCCGCCCGCTGGTCGATTGCCTGCCGGCGTCGACGATCGGTGGCGCCTTCGGGCGGGAAGATGCGGTGCATGCGGCCCTTGCCGATGGCGGTCTCGCCCGTCGCCTGCAGGTGGACGCTTTCAGATTGGCAGGGCTGTTGGGGTTGTCCACAACCGCCCAGGTGACGACAATAAGGCCGCAACGTGGCGACGGTCGCCCGGCGCTGGTGAAACCCATGTGATCTACACGACGACGGACGGAATGACGGAAACCAAAGACCAGCCTCGGAAGACCCGCACGCTCAGCCTCGGTAACACCGGCAAGTTGAGCATTGGCAAAGGTGGCGACGCCGGACAGGTGCGCCAGAGCTTCTCCCATGGCCGGTCGAAGACCGTGCAGGTGGAAGTCAAGCGCAAGCGCCATTTCGACCAGGGTCACGTGGGCCACGCTGCCGATGGCGGCGAGGCGGCGCGCCGGGCCGCGGAAGGTCCGGCCAGTTCCGATGGGCAGCGGGGCGGGCGCGCCAAGGGCGGCCAGCGGGCGCTCACCCAGTCGGAGCGGGACGCACGGGAACGCGCGCTGCGCGGCATGCTGGATGCCGCCGCCGCCCGCAAGGCCGACGGCATCGCCACGGAAGAAGATGTTCTGGCCCTCAGCGAAGAGCTGGTGGAAGAGCAGCTCCCGGTCATCGAGCCGGAAGAGGAGCCGGCCCGGCCGCTGACGCCGGAAGATTTGCGCGCCCGCGAATTGGCGGAGATGAAGCGCATCGAGGACGACGAGCGCAAGCGGGCCGATGCCGAGCGCGCACGCCTCGATGAAGAAGCGCGCAACCGCCAGGAAGAAGACGAGCGCCAGCAGGCGGCCAAGCGCGCCGAGCAGGACTCCGAAGCCGCCCGCCGGGCGGTGGCCGACCGGGCGGGGCGGGCCGCTGCCGCCAAGGTGCCCGACGGCACCGAGGCTGCCACCGCCGACGACGAGGGCGGCAATCGCCGCGGCCGCGGCGGTCCGCGTACCGCCGCTGAAACGCCGCGCAAGCCGGCCACCACCCGCTCGAAGACCGAGCCGCGCCGCCGCACCGGCAAGATGACCGTGGTGCAGGCGCTGGACAGCGAGGGGCAGGAGCGCACGCGCAGCCTGGCCTCCGTCCGCCGGGCGCGGGAACGCGAACGCCGCGCCCTGATGAACCGCGGGGCGCAGGAGAAGGTCGTGCGCGACGTGGTGGTGCCGGAAACCATCACCGTGCAGGAACTGGCCAACCGCATGGCCGAACGCGGTGCCGACGTGATCAAGGCGTTGATGCGCATGGGGGTGATGGCCTCCATCACCCAGACCATCGATGCCGACACCGCCGAGCTGGTGGCCACCGAATTCGGCCACCGGGTGAAGCGCGTTTCGGAAAGCGATGTGATGATCGGCTTTGGCGGCGACCAGGACCGGCCCGAGGACGAGCTGCCGCGGCCGCCCGTCGTCACGGTCATGGGCCATGTCGACCACGGCA
>JAGQRL010000287.1 GCA_020425485.1 Rhodospirillaceae bacterium | reverse complement strand
TCCATGCTGCTGGAGGAAACCGGCCGGCACGAGGGCGACGATCCCGACAGCGTGTGGCTGGTGGACCCGCTGGACGGCACCACCAACTTCCTGCACGGCCTGCCCGTCTGGTCCATCTCCATCGCCCTGGAACAGAAGGGCGAGCTGACCGCGGGCGTGGTGTTCACCCCCATCACCGATGAGCTGTTCTGGGCGGAGAAGGGCCAGGGCGCCTATCTGAACGACCGGCGCCTGCGCGTGTCCGGCCGCCGCCAGCTTCCCGATGCGCTGATCGCCACCGGCATGCCCTTCATGGGCCGCGGCGAAACCGACGCGTTCCTGGAACAGTTGCGCGCGGTGCTGCCCAAGGTGGCCGGGGTGCGCCGCTGGGGCTCTGCCGCCCTCGACCTCGCCTATGTGGCGGCGGGCCGCTATGAGGCGTTCTGGGAAACCGGGCTGCACGCCTGGGACATGGCGGCGGGCATCGTGCTGGTGCGCGAAGCCGGCGGCTACGTGACGGAGATCGGCGGCGGCCACAACCCGGCGCACAACGGCTCCATCCTCGCCGCCAACCCGCACCTGCACCTGCCGCTCGGCAAGATCCTGCGCGACGCCGGGGCGAGCTAGCCGCTTTCCGTCCCTCCGCCAGTCCGCCCGATTCTCATTCTGCGATGAGGCGATCCCCGGTGGGCCGTTGACGGGCAATTCTTGAGCAGATATTTTAAAACAGATGTTCAAGAAAGGGCCGTCATGGGCCGTCCACCGGCATTCGATGAGGACGAGGTGCTGACCGGGGCGATGCACGCCTTCCGGCGCAAGGGCTACCGCGGGGCCTCGGTGCGCGATCTGGAGCAGGCGACGGGGCTGAAGATGGGCAGCATCTACAACAGCTTCGGCGACAAGGCCGGGCTGTTCGATGCCGCCTTCGCCCACTACAACGCCAGCTTCGTGCGCGGCCGCATCGACCGTTTTGCCCCGCCCTCGGCCGGGCTCGCCGGCCTGCGCGCGCTGTTCCTGTCGGTCACCGAGGAGCCGGGCGGGGAGTCCTACGGCTGCCTCATCACCAACTCCGCGGTGGAACTGGGCGGGGCCGAGCCGGCGCCGGCCTGGGTGGCGGATGGCTTGCGCCTGCTGTCGGACACCTTTGCCGAGCGGCTGGCAGCGGCCCAGGCGCGCGGGGAATTGCGCGCCGGCCTGCACCCCGCGGGCACGGCGGCCAAGCTGCTGGCGCTCTACCAAGGCATTCTGGTGCTGGTGCGTGCCGGCCACGACAAGGCCGTGCTGCGGCACCTGGTGATCGACGAATTCGCCAACCTGGAGGCTCGCCATGACCGCTGAGGACATGACCCCTGAGGATTTGTGGAAGCGCTACGCCGCCATCTGGTTTCTCGATGCCGAGCGGCGGCCCGGCGAACTCGCCGCCTGCCTGGCCGACGATGCCAGCTATTGCGATCCCCAGCACGCGGCCGGCGGGCGCGAGGCGCTGTCGGCCTACATGGCCGATGTGCAGCAGCGGGTGCCGGGCGGGCGGTTTGAGATCCGCTCCGTGCAGCATCACCATGGCCGCTGCCTGGCCCAGTGGGAGCTGCTGAGTGCCGACGACGGGTTGGTGCTGACCGGCACCAGCTTCGCCTCGCTGGCCGAGGATGGGCGGCTTTCCGGCATTACCGGGTTCTTCCACCCGGACGCCGCACCGGCCCCCGTTCCCGCATGAGCCTGCAGCTCGCCCGCGCCCAGGCCGAGGAGATTGCCGAGCGCATCGCCGGCCTCGGCCCGGTCGCCGTCACCCGCTTCTTTTCCGGTGCCGGGCTGGTGCTGGAAGGCGTGCAGTTCGCCTTCGTCATCGCCGGCTCGCTCTACCTGAAGGTGGATGACGAAACGCGGCCGCAGTTCGAAGCCGCGGGGGCGGCCCCCTTCAGCTATTCCGGGCCGAAGAAGCAGGTGGTCGTCACCAGCTACTACGAAACCCCGGCCTCGGTGCTGGAGGAGGACGACACGCTCACCGCCTGGGCGGCCGACGCCTTCGGGGCCGCACGGCGGACCCAGGCGAAAAAGCCGAAGCGGGCGCGCAAGCCCAAGGCCGCCAAATCCAGTTGAGCTGGGTCCCGGCAGGTTTGCGGATCGCGTCGGTTTCCGCCACCATTGCCGTCCGGGCGGCCGCCGGGCCAGGCGGTCCGCTGTCACCGACAAGCGACAGGGAACCGAGCGATGGCGACCATGATCGTTGCCTTGATCCTGCTGTGCACGGGCAGCGAATGCCGCGTGGTGGACGGCTATCCCATGGGGTTCGGCAGCGAGGCCGACTGCCGGGCGCATCTGGACGAGATGGCCGACGAGGTGGACAACAGCGGCGAGGAGGACACCGAGGTGGTGATGATCTGCTCCTCGGACATCCAAACCTACAACGGCACGCTGCCCGGCGCCAAATAGGCCGCACCTGCCCGAACAGCCACATCCTCGCCATGGCCGACCGCTTCTGCATGGCACGGCTGGCGAATTGCCGAGGCGCCTGGTTTGCGCCACCATCCACGGCTGCTCGGACGTCCGCATGCGCGGGGTTCGCCGTCGAGCGATGGGGAGCCGTGACCGTGGATCCAACGATCGTGGGGCTGATACTGGTGTGTGCCGGCGTGAACTGCAGCCTGTTGGAGGACTATCCCATCTGGTTCGACAGCCAGGCCGACTGCGAGGCCAACATGGACGAAATGGCCGAGCGGGTGGTCGATGACGGCAAGCTGCCGGAGGCGACGGTGTTGATGTTCTGCGCCGAGGAGAGCCGCGCCTATAACGGCCGGCTGTAGCGCCTGGGCGGCGCCGGGCCTCTCCCCCAACCGGCCACATCCTCGCCATCGCCGGCAGGTCTGCTCGGTGGCATCCAATTGCGCAAATGGGGGCGACCATGCCGACGATCCTTGCCGACCGCCTGGGCCGGGCCCTGCTGTTCGCCGCTGCGCTGGCGGCGGGCCTGTGGGGCGTGCAGGGGGCCGCACCCGCCGCCGCCCAGCCGCTGACAGCCCTGCCGGTGGACGAAGCGCCGCTGGACCCCGCGCTGCAAGACCTGCGCGACCGCCTGCTGAGTGCCGTGCGGCGGCGCGACTCCGACGCCGTGGTGGCCCTGGCGGCCCCGGACATCCATCTGAGCTTCGGCGGCGACCACGGGCGCGAGATGCTGCGCGCAGCACTCGACGGCGATCCCGACATGGGTTGGACCGGCGAGATCTACTGGACGGAGTTGCAGACGGCGCTGGAGATGGGCGGGATGTTCAGCCGGGCCGATCCCGCCCGGCGCTACTTCTGCGCGCCCTACACCTTCCTGGCGGATTTCCCGCAGGAGCTGGACCCGTTCACGATCGTCTTCGTCACCCGCCGGATCGCCCCGCTCTATGCCGAGCCGCGGGCGGACGCGCCGGTGATCGGCACGCTCAGCTACGACATCGCGGAGATCACCGAAAGCGGTGTGGGCGAGGCGGTGGAGGAGGCGGGGGCGCCCTATTGGATCGGCCTGCGCACCGTGGATGGCACGCGGCAGGGCTACGCCGTTTCCACCGATTTCCGCTCGCCCATCGACTATCGCGCCTGCTTCAATCCCAACCCCGACACCGGCCAGTGGGAGTGGACCGCCTTCATCGCCGGGGATTGAGGGAGACGAACTAGTCGTAGCTATTCGGTGCTTTCCGTTGGTGTTCCAACTACTTGAATGCACGAATCAATTGGAGTATTCGGATTGGCTTGCGTTAGACACACTCCGCCGAGCAAAGAGATCAACGTAACCAGAATAATGTTAGCGTATGCGATGCTCTTGTAAAATATTGCAATTTTCGCATCTGAATGAATCTTTTTGTCTTTTTTGACTCGCGAGTCGCCTCCCAGAATACGCCCAAGAATATATAGAAGATATCTATTAGATACATCAATTGGGCTATTATTTCCAATAGTTGACGCTAACGCGAACCCCGGATATTTTGCTGTAAATCTTTGCTCTATTGCAAGAGCGTGTTTGACCGAACCCACTAGAAGTTGATGGTACCAATATCTGTCAACAAAATAGAACAAATATGTTGAGGAAACTGCTACAATGAGGACAAATAGAGATGAGTGAATACGAATGCCGTAAAATGTCGAATATGGATCCTCAAAATTCACAACTACCACCCCTGCAAATGCTAGAAGTGCAGATATAATCGAAATGAATAGATTGCGAATCTTCATTGATATATCATTGAAATGCATCTGAACATCTATTGTCTTCGCCCAGGCTTGGTACGTTATATTGTCAATGTCTGAGGAGTTTTCTTCCATAGCTGCCTCGTAATGACAAATTTTAGCTGTTAGAAGTCATATATACCAAGAATTTCCTCAAAGCTCTCATTTAGAATTGCATCAGGCCTCACATCTCTTTCGTGTATTTTCTTCTCGTATTCAACATCGTCATCAGTCCAATGTGTAACAGAGCGAAGTAGCTCGTATTCGGGGCGACTCTGCGCAGTTCCATATTTCGCCCAGGCATGATCAACTTGAGCATCTTTCGCCATTGCAATGTCTTTGTGAAGGCTGTCTCCAACGTAGGTGCATTGAATCTTCGGAATCTCTAAGTTTTCAATAATGCTGTTGAGAATATCTGGGTTGGGCTTGATTTCTCCCTTTGGAGTTGAGTAATGTTTTGTTGACTTGAATGCGTAGTGATCTGACGGGTATTTTCTTATCTGATCTGCAGATAGATTTCTGGGTAGATCATGGTCTTCTGGAGAGAAAAGTATATCAACTAGTCCGTCCAACTCAAGTTTACGAATTCTGTAGTTGGTGTAAAATGCCTTGGATTCTGTATAGCCTACAACTACACATTTCTTGCTTTTAAGTTCATGAAGCGTCTTCGCTACCCCAGGATATAGTTGCATTGCTTCTCTGCGTGCATCTCGATACGCATCAATGGCCTCGGAGAATACTTCTGTCGCTGGTCGACCGGCCAAAATCGGCTTTAGGCAAGGAAGTTCCTCCAATAGGAACGCGTATTCACTTGTGCCATGTCGCTGGTGAACTGCGCGAATGTCAGCCTTCAGGATAGACTCGTCAACACCAGCATCAACAACCACCTTGTTGTACATGGCTGAGAATGAGCGATACCAAATATCAACCCAATCGAATAGCGTATTGTCTAGATCTGTAATGAGTGCGCGCTTTTTCATATCAAGTCCTAGGTGCTCTAAGTTCACTACAGGGTGGTTGGTCTGTATGCGCGCCGTGTATACGACTGAAGCCTCGAATCATCGGCAGGATAGGCCCAGTGTATCAATAGATCCATCTTGCACTGGTGCACGGTCATGCGTCGCTGACACCCCAATGTGATCTACTAGAATGCAAGACCTTCTGAGTTTCATCGTCGCCGGGTTCGCGCTGGCCGGCAGTCCGGGGCCGAACACCCTCAGCCTGGCCGCCACGGGGGCGGCCTTCGGGGCACGGCGGGGTCTGCGCTACCTGGTGGGGATCGGCATCGGCATGGTGGGGGTGATGGCGATTGCCGGCACCGGGGTGATGGGCGTGGTGCTGGCCATACCCGGCGCCGCTCCGGTGATCGTCGGGCTGGCGGCGGCCTATTTCCTCTACCTCGCCTACCGCATCGCCACCGCCCCGCCACTGGCGGAAACGCAGAGCGAGCGGCGGCCACCGGCCTTCGCGGCCGGGGTGTTCCAGTCCCTGGTCAATCCCAAGGCCTATGCCGCCATGGCCGCGCTGTTCTCCGGCTTCGTGCTGGTGACCGACAGCCTGGAGATCGACATGACCGCCAAGCTGGCGGTGCTGACGGCGATCATCACCACGGTCAACCTCGCCTGGCTGCTGGCCGGTGCCGCGCTGACGCGGCTGTTCCGCGACCCCGCCACCAACCGGGCGATCAACCTCACCTTCGCCGTGCTGCTGCTGGCCTCGGTCGCCCTGGCGCTGCTGGTGTGAGGACGGGCAGCACCCGGCACTCAACTTTTATCGTGTGTTAGTTCTGAGAATACACCAGAATCCCTGCCTGATCGGAGGGCCGTTTCGGCCCCGCAGCGGGGAGGGGCGGATGCCCGGGCAGGACCACTTCTACGTCGTCGAACTCAAGGACGAAGCCACCTACCGCAAGGCGGAAGCGGCCATCGGCGGCCTGCTGAAGACGGTGGACGGCAAGGCGCTGGACTGGCTGTCGGGCACCACCTACGTGCTGGCCAAGGCCGCACAGGCGGATCTGCAAACACGCTTCCGCACCACCGGAGCGATGCTGAACGAGATCAACCTGGCCCTGCGCCTGTCACCGCCGATGACGCATGCTTCGCCCGAACGGGTGGGGGATCTGCTGGCGCAGCGCAGCGGCGGTTCGGCCCCGGCCAGCCGGGCGGTGGGCGCACCGACCGAGACCGACACGCCGTGGCACATCCACGATATCCGCATCCGCGAAGCCCAGGCGGCGGTGGATGCCTCGGCAGACAAGGTGCCGATGGAGCAGATCCGCCTGGCCCACCCCGATACCGGCTATTCCCAGCATTCGGTTTTTGGCGACTGGGGGGCCGATGGCAGCCACCCCACCATCCGCGGCGACCTTGGCAAGGATTTCGTGGACGGCGGCAAGCCGCTGGATCCCATCGCCACGGACTATGCCGGCTTCCCCGGCCACGGCACCCGCATCCTCAGCGTCATCGCCGGCAACAACGAGCGGCTTCTGGGGGTGGCGCCGGGCGTTACCGTGCTGCCCTACCGGGTGACCAAGACGGTGGTGATCCATGTGCTGGGCAACGATGCCCGGCTGGGCGAGGCCATCGAGGACGCGATCAAGCAGGGCTGCCACGTCGTCAACATCTCGCTGGGCGATCCCTGCCAGGCGAAGCGCCGGCTGGGCCGCGCGGTGGACCGGGCGTACGAAGCCGGCGTGATCATCGTCGCCGCGGCCGGCAACGTGGTGGACCGGGTAACGGCACCCGGCCGCTATGACCGCACGATCACCGCCGGCGGCTCCACCCGCGCCAAGCGCCCCTGGGCCGGGGCCTCGCGCGGGCCGGCAGTGGATGTGTGTGCGCCGGCGGACGAGATCTTCCGGGCCGATTGGGAGCTGATCGGCCACGGGCAGTTGCGGGAAACCTACGACGATATCGGCGACGGCACGTCCTACGCCACCGCCCACATTTCCGGCATCGCCTGCCTGTGGCGCGCCCATTGGGGGGCGCGCATCGAAGCGACCTATCGCGAAGGCTGGCAGCGGGTGGAAGCCTTCCGCCACCTCGCCACCGCCACCGCGACCAAGCCGCCCTATTGGGCCGGCGGCGGCAGGGACTATGGGGCCGGCATCATCGACGCGCTGAAGGTGGTGACGTCGCCCCTGCCGAAGCCGGCGATCTTGAAGAAGCGGGAGCGCAGGGCGGCCGACCAGATCTTTGGGTAGCGGGTGCGGGCAGCGGCTGCGGTTGCCGGCCGGCCCTCAGCCCTCATACGCCGCGAGGGCGGCATCCAGGCAGGCGGCGGTCAGGCCCTCCACCACATCGTTGTAGCCGAACCCGTCCCGCGACATGCCGTCGACCAGGGCCATGGCGTCCTCCCACCGCCCGGCCCCTGCGAGCGCTACGGAGAGGAACCCGGCAGCGCGGCCGTCCATCGGCTCGTCCGAGCCATCGATCAGCCAGGCGGTTTCCAGGGCGGCATCGAGGAAGCCGGCATCGGTCTGGGCGCGGGCAACCGCGCGCAGGGCATCTTCGCGGCTCCGCGACCCTTCCACGGCTGCCGCGGCGGTGCCGGCGTCCGCCAGGGTTGACCGGGCCTCGTCGAGCAACCCGGCCGCCGCCTCGGCCGCCCCCAGGGCGGCGAGGGCCATGGCACTGATGGCGGAGTTGGCGATCTCCGCCGCCCCGCTGTGCGCCACCGCCCAGTCCTCCGCCTCCGCAGCGCCGCGCACCGCCTGTTCCAGCAGCAGATCGCCGAAGTCGCGGTTGCTGACGGAGGTACCGATGGTCACCGCATCGGTCCCGAAGCCCACGCGCGCCACGGCCGCCTGGATGGCCAGGATGTCGTCCCGGTCGCCGCCGAAATCGCTCGACCCGGCATCGGCGAAGGCGCCGTCCAGCGTCGTCCCCACATCGCCCAGCAGGCCGGCGGCCGCCTGGGCTTCGGCGATGATGATCAGCGCATCGAAGCGGGTGCTGCCGGTTTCGCCGCGGGCGACGGCCAGCGCCTCGTCCCACTCGCCCAATGCGGCCAGTGCGGTGACGATGGGCAGGATGAAGCGGTGGCGCATCGTGCCGCCGTCCTGTGCGGCCAGCAGGTCCAGCGCCTCGGCCATCACCTGCTTGCCGTCGTCGGTGCGCCCGGCGTCTCCCAGGGCTGCCGCCACGCGCGCCAGCCCCTGCATGCGCCGGAAGGCATCGCGCGCCGCGATGCTGTCCGCCACCGCCGCGGCGTCGTCGATCAGCCCGTCGGCCAGCATGCCACCGATCACCTCCAGGCGCTCGTCGTGCCAGGTGCGGTCGGCATCGGCGGCGATGAACGCAAAGGCGGCCTGCCATTGCCCGGTGGCCATGTAGGTGTCGATCACCAGCTCGCGCACCCAGGTCTGCCGGTTTGCCGATTCGCCGGGCAGCAGGCCGAGGGCGGTGTCCACGGCCGTGTCGCCGTCCTCAGCGAAGCCGGCGCGGTAGAGCGCTTCGGCCAGGTACAGCATGGATTCCGGGTGGTCGGACTGCTCGGCGATCCAGGCATCGATGATGCGGTGGGCGTCCTCCGGCCGCGCCATTTCCGCCAGGGCCACGGCCACCATCAACTGGGTGCGCCGCTCGATCACGCGGGGGTGGTAGGCGGGGTCGATGCCGAGGCTGAGGTTGGAAGCGTCCACCGCGTTGCCGATGGCCTGGCACACATCCGGCCGCGGCTCGCACCAGTCCCCCAGGTCGACGGAGAGCTGGGCGGCCGCAGCCCCCGCCAGCGCGGCCCAGGCGAGCGCACCCGCGGCGATGCCTGTGGCGATGGTGCCGGCAAGCCGGCGCAGGGTCGGTTGGAGTTTGGTCAAGGATCGCGCTCCAGGTCTGTGCGGGCCAGGCGAGGCCGGCAGGCTACAAGTCGCCCGCCGTCTGGCGCAGCACGAATTTCTGGATCTTGCCGGTGGAGGTTTTCGGCAGCTCGGAGAACACCACCGTGCGCGGCACCTTGAAGCCGGCCAGGTTGGCGCGGCAGAAGGCGATGATCTCCTCCTCCGTCGCCGTCTCCCCCGGCTTCAGGGTAACGAAGGCGCAGGGCGTCTCGCCCCATTTGTCGTCCGGTCGCGCCACCACCGCCGCTTCGGCCACCTTGGGGTGGCGGTAGAGCACGTTCTCCACCTCGATGGTGGAGATGTTCTCGCCGCCGGAAATGATGATGTCCTTGGAACGGTCCTTCAGCTCGATATAGCCGTCGGGGTGCAGCACGCCCAGATCGCCGGTGTGGAACCAGCCGCCGGCGAACGCCTTTTCGGTGGCCGCACCATCCTTCAGGTAGCCCTTCATGGTGATGTTGCCGCGCATGAACACCTCGCCCAGCGTGGTGGCATCGGCCGGCACCGGTTCCAGCGTGTCGGGATCGGCCACCATGATGGCTTCCTGCACCGGATAGGTGACACCCTGGCGGGACTTCAGGCGCGCCTGCTCCTCGATGGGCAGGTCGTTCCACGCCGCCCGCCATTCGCACACCACGGCGGGGCCATAGACCTCCGTCAAGCCGTAGACATGGGTGACCTCGATGCCCAGCCGCGCCATGTCCTCCAGCACCTTGGCCGGCGGCGGGGCGGCCGCCGTCATCATCTTCACCGGCTGGGGAAATTCCCGCCGCTCCCCGGCGGGCGCGTTCACCAGCAGGCCCATGACGATGGGGGCCCCGCACAAATGGGTAACGCCGTGGTCGGCGAAGGCATCGTACATGCCGGCCGCATCCACCTTGCGCAGGCACACGCTGGTGCCGGCCAGCGCCCCCATGGTCCAGGGAAAGCACCAGCCGTTGCAGTGGAACA
>JAGQRL010000286.1:241-3296 GCA_020425485.1 Rhodospirillaceae bacterium | reverse complement strand
ACCACCACCAGCACGCCGCCGATCACCACACCGAAGAGGAAGCCGCCGACCAGCGTGAGGATGGCGCCGCCGGGCACCGACAGGGCGGTGGCCAGCGCGTAGACGGCCATATAGGCCGCAGCCGCCACCACCAGATTGTCGGCGACGAAGTCCGTCAGGTCCTGGCGGTTCTCACGCAAGGCCGACAGGCTGATCAGGTCGTGCACCCCGAATACCAGCACCAGCACCAGCCCGCCCGCCAGCACTGCCAGCGGCAGGCAGCGCACGATGCGCCGCCGCGGCGCCGGCGGGCACTGGCTGGTCGGTTTGCCGCAGTCGCTGTCGGACATCGCCGCTCGTCCTCAGGGCTTGGCTCGGGTGTGGCGGTGGCGAACCGGCCGGGCCGATGCGCGTTTCAGGACTTAGGCCGGCCGGCGCACACGCTCCACTCACCATTCGGTGACCGGTGCGTCGGGTGTGCGTAAAGTCACACATGTCCGCCGTGCCACCCGGCAGTGCTGCGGTGCGTTTGACAGGCGGCGCAGGGCGACCCTATACAGCGCGCTTGACCGCCGAGATCGGGACCCTGAAACGCCGCTGCGTATCGGGCATGTCTCGGCTCGTGCTTTAGGTGGAAGGATCGTCCGGTGAAGAGACCGTTTCAACCCAGCCGTCTGGTGCGCAAGCGCCGCCACGGCTTCCGTTCCCGCATGGCCACCCCGGCGGGCCGCAACGTCATCGCCCGTCGTCGGGCGAAGGGCCGCAAGCGGCTGAGCGCCTGACCTTGGGGGCCGGGCGGACCTCCAGGTCGTGAGAGGGCCGGTGGCGGGCGCACCGTCAGATGCCGGCAACGCCGCGGGTGCTGTGCCTGCGGTGCGGCCGGAGGTATTGAAGCAGCGCAGCCAGTTCCTGGCAGTCGCCGCGACTCGCCGGCGCATGGCCGTCGGTGCCGTCGTCGTGCAGATGCGCCGCCACACGCCGGCGGAAATCGCCGCGGCCGTGCCCGCCCTGCGCTATGGGCTGACCGCCAGCAAGAAGGTGGGCAACGCCGTAACGCGCAACCGCGCGCGTCGGCGCCTGCGCGCCTTGGCCCTGTCGCTCCTGCCCCAGCTCGTGCCGCCGCACCACGACATCGTGCTGATCGCCCGGCGCGAAACCGCCGAGTGTGACGCCTGGGCGTTGCGCCGCGACCTGGACTCGGCGCTGCGCCGGTTGTTCCGGCGGCCTCCCCAGGCCGAGGGTCCGGCGGCCCGGCAGGAAGGCGAACGCCCATGACCACCACGGGTACGGGCGATCAGCCGCACACCGCCGCACCAGCCTCGCCCAGCCTGGCAGCCCGCCTGCTGATCGGCCTGGTGCTGGCCTATCGCTACACGCTGTCGCCACTGATCGGCGGCAACTGCCGGTTCGTGCCCACCTGTTCGGAGTACGGGCTGGAAGCCATCCGCCGCCATGGCGCGCTGCGCGGCGGCTGGCTGACGCTGCGCCGTCTCGGCCGCTGCCGGCCGGGCTGTGCCGCCGGGTACGACCCCGTGCCGGCACCCCAGTCCCATGATCTTCACGCCGATTTGTGCCAGGGGCCACACCACGCCCGCTGATCCCTGCGGAAAGCCGTTATGACCGACCAGAGAAACCTTATTCTCGCGATCGTCTTGTCGATCCTGATCCTGCTCGGCTCCCAGTTCCTGCTGCCGTCGGCACCGCAGGACAGCGACCAGCCGGCGGCCGGCCAGACGGTCGATGGCGGCCCCGCCCCCAACACCGATACCGTCGGCCTGACCGACGCCGGCCCCACCGGCGGCGAGACGGCGGGCACGGGCGTGGATGCCACCGGCCTGGTGGAAGGCGGCCAGACGGAAGGGCTGTCACGCGAGGCGGCGCTGGCGGAAAGCCCGCGGGTGATCATCAACACCGAACGGCCGGGCACCGATGAGGGCACGCTGCGCGGCGTTTCGGGCTCCATCTCGCTGCGCGGCGGCAACCTGGACGACCTGACGCTGGCCGGCTACCGCGAGACCGTCGATCCCGAAAGCCCGGAAATCCAGCTCCTGTCGCCGCGCGGCTCGCAGCACCCCTACCTGGTGGATGTCGGCTTCACCGATCCCGAAGGCACGCCGCTGACCACCTCGGACACCCTGTGGGAGGCCGACCGCGAGCAGATCGGCCCCAACCAGCCGGTGACGCTGACCCATGTGCTGGACAACGGGCTGACGCTGGAACGGGTCTACCAGGTCGACGAGAACTACATGTTCACGGTGACCGAACGGGTCATCAACAACTCCGACGAAGCGGTGACGCTGACGCCGTATTCGCGCGTGCTGCGCTTCGGCACGCCGGACACGCTGGGCTACTTCATCCTGCATGAAGGCCCCTACGGCGTGTTTGACGGCACGCTGGAGGAATACGACTACGACGACCTGGCCGACGACGAGGACCACCGGGTCGACTACGACAGCACCGGCGGCTGGCTGGGCTTCACCGACAAGTACTGGCTGGTGGCCATCGTGCCGGACCAGGACCGCACCATGCATGCCTCGTTCATCTACAGCGAGCATGGCGGGGAAAGCCGCTACTACGCCGTCTACCGCATGGACGACATCACCGTCGAACCCGGCGAAACGGCGGAAAGCGTCAACCACGTGTTTGCCGGTGCTAAGGAAGTCGCGCTGATCGACCAGTATCAGGACGACTACGGCATCGAAAACTTCGAGCTGGCGATCGATTTCGGCTGGTTCTACTTCCTGACGCGGCCGTTCTTCACCGCGATTGCCTGGATCCACTCCATCGTCGGCAATTTCGGCATCGCCATCCTGATCTTCACGGTGTGCCTGAAGCTGCTGTTCTTCCCCTTGGCCAACAAGTCCTACCGGGCGATGTCCAAGATGAAGGCCCTGCAGCCGGAAATGACCAAGATCCGCGAGCGCTTCGGCGACGACCGCCAGAAGCAGCAGCAGGAGATCATGGCGCTCTACCGGCGCGAGAAGGTGAGCCCGGCCTCCGGCTGCCTGCCCATCCTCATCCAGATCCCGGTGTTCTTCTCGCTCTACAAGGTGCTGTTCGTCACCATCGAGATGCG
>JAGQRL010000286.1:0-182 GCA_020425485.1 Rhodospirillaceae bacterium | reverse complement strand
CCACCACGGTGTTCAACCTGTTCGGGCTGATCCCGTGGGATCCGCCGTCGATGCTGATGATCGGCGTGTGGCCCTTGATCATGGGCGTCACCATGTTCCTGCAGCAGCGGGTGAAC
The DNA here is from genome assembly GCA_020425485.1 of Rhodospirillaceae bacterium. Lineage (GTDB taxonomy): Bacteria > Pseudomonadota > Alphaproteobacteria > DSM-16000 > Inquilinaceae > JACKIH01. Next base: position 66 of record JAGQRL010000286.1, on the reverse strand, counting down.
CCGGCCCCGGCCGACCCGGTGCAGCAGAAGATCTTCATGATGCTGCCCATCGTCTTCACCTTCGTG
>JAGQRL010000285.1:9657-9813 GCA_020425485.1 Rhodospirillaceae bacterium | reverse complement strand
GGGATCACGGCGCCGAAGATGGCGTGCACCACATAGATGGTGAAGGCGAGCTGGCCGGCATGGATCAGGGCGCGCACGAACACGCTCTCGCCCCAGTGCATCGCGGCCGCCTGGCAGGCCGCGATCATCGCCATGGAGGTGCCGATCGCCCCCAGC
>JAGQRL010000285.1:0-9541 GCA_020425485.1 Rhodospirillaceae bacterium | reverse complement strand
GCCCCCAGCGCCAGCAGGCGGCGGCGGGTGGCGGCATCGCGGATGTCGTGGCTGCCGATCCACAGCCCCGCCAGCAGGAAGGCGATCCACGGAAACACCGGGTGGATGCCGGAAAACAGCACGTTCTGCAGCAGCCCCGCCAGGCGCTCCAGCGCCGTCAGCTCCTCGCCCAGGCGGTAATAGGCAACGCCGCCTGCCTCCAACTCCGGCGCCACCATCACCACGGCCACCGTCACCGCCATCACCAAGGCGATGGCCGCCAGCAGCGCCCGCCGCCCCAGCCCCAGGAACAGCAGGGCCGCCAGCGCCAGGTAGACGGCATAGAAATGCAGAATGTCGATGCGCCACACCTGGATCAGCAGGTGCCCGGCGACGAACAGGAACCCCGCCCGCAGCAGCAGGGTGCGCCGCACCGCCCCGCGGTCCGCCCCGCGCGCCATCATGGCCACGCCGGCGCCGGCCAGCGTGACGAACAGGGCCGCCGCCCGGCCGTAATGGATGCCGGACAGCCAGGCGAGCAGCGAGCCGGCGGAGTCCGCGGCCGGCGTCAGGTAGATCGGGAAGTTGATGAAGACCATGCCGATGATGGCGAAGGCGCGCGCCAGGTCGTAGCCGCGCGTGCGGCCGGCCGGTGCCGGCACATTGGGGCCGTTCAAGATCCGTCTACTCCTCTTCCGCCCACTCTTTTCCGCTGCGGCTTCGCGGGCGCCGGGCAGGGTGTGGCTCGGCGGTGGAGACTGAGCGCTTCGCGGTGGCGCGCGTAAAGCCCCGCCGTGATGATCGGCCCCAAACCGCCGATCACATGTTCGTCCGGCAGGCCGCCGCGGATGGCCCGGCCGCAGCCGAGGCCCCACGGCGGCGAGGATTGCTCCAACGGCGCCGGCGGCATGGCGTGCCCGGTTGTGTCCGCCGGCACCGAGAAGACCGGCGGATCGGGCAGCGCCACTTAGGAGTGCGCGTTGACGGCGATACACGTGGCGATATGCTGGGTCGTGTCACCCACACCAAACGGCAATGGGAGTGCGCAGCGATGTCGAAACGGAACCTGGTCCTGGTCCTGAGCGCCGCCGCTCTCCTGGCCGCCTGTGTGCCGGCCGGCGGCGGCGGCGGTGGTTTTGCCGGCGGGCCGGTTTCCGGCGCCACCCCCAACCAGGTCGTCGGCGCGGAGTTGGAGGGCCTGCTGGTCGACGGCACCATGTTCGTCGACTGGAACGATGGCTACTCCGAGTGCGGCTTCTTCGGACGCGACGGCTGGTACGAGTACGACTTCTATGTGCGCGACCGGGGCGTTTATTACCTCGACGACACGGGCGAGGACCAATGGTGGGTCGAGGGCGACCGGTTCTGCATCGGCGACACGTGCTATTTCGCCGAATGGGCCAGCAACGACACCGTCTTCCTGTCCCACGTCAACGGCGATCACAGCGGCTACGCAAGCCTGGTCGACGGCCCGGGCTATCTCTATCAGGAGAGTTGCGGCCTCAACTGACGCCCGAATTTCGCGGGCGCGGGCACTCGGCGATCTTCTGCTCAGTCTGCACCGGCCCCTACTCCCCCGCCTCCTCTTCCGCCGCGGCTTCCCGCGCGCCGGGCAGCGCGTGGCTGGGGCGGTGGTGGCGCAGCGCCTCACGGTGCAGCACATAAAGCCCGGCGGCGATGATCAGGGCTGAGCCGCCGATCACGTATTCGTCGGGCAGGTCGCCCCAGATGGCCCAGCCGAAGCCCAGCCCCCACAGCAGCGAGGTGTATTCGAACGGCGCCAGCAGGGACGCCTCGGCGCGCTGGTAGGCCATCGCCATCAGGAAATGCGCACCGCCGCCGATCAGCCCCAGGGCCACCAGCATGGCCAGCTCGCCCCAGGTCGGCGCCACGAAGATGAAGGGCAGGGTGAGGGCCGATGCCGCCGTCATCACCGCCATGGAATAGATCACCATGGTGGCGGCCGCGTCCGTCTTGCCGGCCAGGCGGGTCAGCACCATCAGCAGGGAGTAGCCGAGCACGCCGATGCAGGCCACCGCCCCGCCGGCGTTGAGGAAGCCGGCGAGCCCGGTTTCCCCCGGCCTGAGCACGATGAGCACGCCGATGAAGCCCACCACCACCGCAGCCCAGCGGCGCACTCCCACCCGTTCCGCCAGGATCAGGGCCGACAGCATGGTGATCAGCAGCGGGCCGGAAAAGCCGATGGCATAGGCATCCATGATCGGCATCAGGCTGAGGGCGGCGAAGAACCCGGACGCGGCGACCACGCCGATCACCCCGCGCAGCAGCAGCAGGCCCGGCCGGTTGGCCGTCAGCACCTGCCGCCCGCGCCGCGCCAGCGCCACCGCAAGCGTCACCAGCAGCGCCACGCCGGAGCGGAAGAACAGGATCTCGAAAACCGGAATGCCTTCCGACGACAGCTTGATCAGCACATCCATGCAGCACAGCAGCAGCACGGAGATGCAGAACAGGGCGATGCCACCGGTCTGGCCGGCAGGAAGGTGGCGGGGCGGCTGGATCAAGGTCGGTCGCTCGCGGACGGTTTCGGGCAGTCTACCCGTCGTAGGTCGGCGCTTGGCCTGCGTCGACACACAGCTTTGCAGGGCGGCTCCCAGGCCGGGTTCGCCCATGGGCTCGGGTGACGGTGAGGGCCGGCCGTGCTATGTCCCGCCACGTTCGCGCCTCGCCGCATCGCTTTGCAGGACTGCTGCCGTGCCCCCGCTCCGCACAGCCTCGCCCCGCACAGCACAGCCCCGCACAGGCCCGACGCCGCAGCCCGGTTCCCCGCCGGCCACACCGCCAACCTTTGCCGCAGCGCTCGGCTACTGGCTGCGCCTGGGGCTCACCAGCTTCGGCGGCCCGGCGGGCCAGATCGCCATGATGCAGACGGAGATCGTCGACCGCCGGAAGTGGCTCGACCAGCGGCGATTCCTCGATGCGCTCAACTTCTGCATGATGCTGCCCGGCCCGGAAGCCCAGCAGCTTTGCACCTATGTCGGCTGGCGGCTGCACGGCATCGCCGGCGGGCTGGCCGCCGGGCTCTCGTTCATCCTGCCGGGAGCGGTGGTGCTGTGGGTGCTGTCCTACCTCGCCGCCGCCCATGGCGAGCTGGCCGCGGTGGGCTGGGTGTTCGTGGGCATCCAGCCGGTGGTGGTGGCGATCATCGCCGTGGCGGTGTGGCGCATCGGCCGGCGCACCCTGCACGATCCCCTGCGCATCGGCCTGGCCGCGGGGGCGTTCGTGGGCCTGCATCTGGCCGGGCTGCCGTTTCCCCTGATCTTAGCGCTGGCGGCGCTGGCCGGCATGGCCGGCGCGCGGCTCGGCTGGATCACCCTGCCGCCGCCCGAAGCGCACAGCGGCCCACCGGCCCGCCGCCGGTCGCCCTGGCGGGTGCCGCTGCTGGTTGGCCTGTTCGCGCTGCTGTGGGCGGTGCCGGTGGCGCTGCTGCTGGTCCTGTTTGGTCCCACGCCCTATCGCGGGGTGGTGGAGCTGTTCACCACGGCGGCCTTCGTCACCTTCGGCGGTGCCTACGCGGTGCTGCCCTACATCGCCCAGGCGGCGGTGGAAACCTATGGCTGGCTTGGCCCGGTGGACATGGTGCGCGGGCTGGCGCTGGCGGAAACCACGCCGGGGCCGCTGATCCTCGTCACCCAGTTCATCGGCTTCTTCGCCGGCTGGGGCCAGCCGGGCGCCCTGTCGCCGCTGGCCGCAGCGACGCTGGCCACCGTCGTCACCCTCTATGTGACCTTCCTGCCCTGCTTCCTGTTCATCTTTGCCGGTGCGCCCTATATCGAGGCGATCGGCCGCAGCCGCCTGGCCGCCGCAGCGCTGGCCGGCATCACCGCGGCGGTGGTGGGGGTGATCGCCACGCTGGGCGTGTTCATCGCCGAAGCCGCCCTCTTCGGCGAGAGCGGGCGGCCCGATGTCGCGGCCATCGCCATTGCCCTTGCCGCAGCGCTGGCCTTGCTGCGCTTTAAGGTTGGCGTACATTGGATGGTGGCGGCCGGGGCGCTCGCCGGCATCGCCCAAGGATTTGTCGCGGGGGCGTTGTGAAAACAGGAGCAGCGGCGCCGTCCGCCGCTCTGCAAAGAACAGCCGCCGCACAGGGGCAGGACCGGACGACCACAGCACCATGATCCAGGTTGACCACCTCACCAAGTCGTTCGGGAGGGTGCGCGCCGTCGACGACCTCAGCTTCGAGGCCCCCAACGGCACGGTGACCGGACTGCTCGGCCCCAACGGTGCCGGCAAGACCACCACCTTCCGGGTGATCTACGGGCTGCTGCGCCCCGATTCCGGCTCGGTGACCATCGATGGGCGCGACGTGGTTTCCCAGCGCCTCGATGCCCAGCGCCAACTCGGTGCGCTGCCCGATGTGCGCGGGCTCTACCCGCGCCTTACCGCACGCGAGCACCTGCGCTATTTCGGCCAGCTTCACGGCGTGTCGGTGGACCGCCTGGAAGCGCGCATCGAGGATCTGGCCCGGCAGATCGGCATGACGGAATTCCTCGACCGGCGCACCAAGGGCTTTTCCCGCGGCCAGGAACTGAAGGTGGCGCTGGCCCGCGCGCTGATCCACGAGCCGCCCAACCTGATCCTCGACGAACCGACCAACGGGCTCGACGTGGTGTCCAGCCGGGCGGTGCGCCGCCTCATCGCCGAGCTGCGCGACGCCGGATGCTGCATCGTGCTGTCCAGCCACATCATGGCGGAGGTGGAGGCCATGTGCGACCGCCTGGTGTTCATCGCCCACGGCCGCACGGTGATGGAAGGCACCCCCGACGAGCTGCGCCGGCGCACCGGCCGCGACAACCTGGAAGACGTGTTCGTCGACGCGGTGGTCGAGGGCGATGCCGCCGACCTGCACAAAGAGCTGGGCACCTGATGCTGAGCGGCCTCGACCCGACGCGGCAATCGGCGCTCAAGCGCACCCGCATCGTCTTCCACAAGGAAGTGATCGACCACACGCGCGACAAGCGCAGCCTGCTGCTGGCGCTGGTCTACCCCCTGCTCGGGCCGCTGCTGCTGGCGGTGCTGATGCATGTGTCCTCCCAGGCGCTGGATACCCGCGCGGTGGAGCGGCTTGCAGGCACCGGGTCGGGCGTGGTGCTGACCGTGCCGGCCTCCGGGCTGCACCTGGTGCCGGGGTTGCGGAACTACCTGGAAGCGATCGGCCTGCGCTTCGTGGCGCCACCGGCCGACCCGGAGGACGCGGTGCGCGAGGCACGCGCCGACGTGGTGCTGCAGGTGACCCCGCCGGACACCGCGGACGGACGGCCGCTGGTGACCATCATCCACGATCCGCGGCGCATCACCTCCTCCACCCCGGCGGGCGTCGTGCGCAACGGCATCAACAGCTTTTCCGACGCCCAGGTGGCCACCTACCTCACCGAGCAGGGCATCGACATCGCCAGCCTGACGCCGGTCACCTTGCGTCTCGTCAATGTCGGCAACGAGGCCAGTTTGGCGCTGCTGTTCTACAACATGATCCCGCCGCTGGCGGTGTTCATGATCTTCTTAGGCGCCGTCTACCTGGCCATCGACACCACCGCCGGCGAGCGCGAGCGCGGCTCGCTGGAGCCGTTGCTCACGGCCCCGGCGCGGCGCTCGGAGCTGCTGCTCGGCAAGTCGCTTGCCGCCGTGCTGTTCACCGCGGTGACGGTGGCGATCAACCTCGGCGCCTTCCGCGGCCTGCTGGGGATCGTGGTCTGGCAGAACCCGGAACTGGCGCCGCCGCCCGGCTGGTCGGTGATGGCCAGCATGTTCTTCATCGCCCTGCCGCTGATGCTGCTGGCGGTATCGATCCAGATGGCCATCGCCACCATCACCCGCACCATGAAGGAAGCGCAGATCTATCTGGGCCTGCTGCCCATCATGCCGGCCCTGCCGGCGATGGCGCTGGCCTTCGCGCCGATCTCGCCATCGCCGCAGGTGGCGGTGATCCCGGTGCTGGGCCAGCTCGTGCAGTTCGGCCGGCTCCTGTCCGGCGACCTGCCGACGCCCATCGAAGCGATCTCCAGCGCCGTCATCACCACCCTGTTCGCCGCCCTGGTGTTCCGCTTCGCCATCGGCTCGTTCCAGCGCGAACGGCAGTTCTTCGCCGGCTAGGGCATTTCCGCCTCTGGCGGACTCGGTTCCGGCCCACACCCCTTTCAGGTTTGGTGACTCGCAGCGCGGATTCCGTGCCGTCGGCGCCCGCCGTCTTTGCGGCGCAGCGAAGGACTCGCGCACATGATTAGTTGCCCCCCATAGGTGCGCGCCCATCGCAACATGGCACCACTCGCCACAATCTACCCGCAACTGCGCCGCCGCGCCCCGCTCCGGGCCGCCCGGTTGAGCTAAATCATTGCAGCACCACCGCGAAGCAGCGGAAATCATGGCAGCCGCAGGGCAGCACAAAGGCTTGCCTGCGGCGGACTTTTGTGTTTCGTTCCCAGCGATAGTTAACCGGTGCCGAGCAGACGTCACAAAAAAGAACAACAATTCGGCATCACCTGTCCCTGCGCGGAGGCTCTATGAGCAAGTTGTTCTTGCGGGTTGCGCCAATAATGCTGGTGGCATTGTTGGCCGTAGGCGTCACCGAATCGGCATCTGCGCAATATTGTGTGCGCTACGTTCGCAGCCTCACGGACTTCTCGCTCCGCGGCAACGCCTGGTCCTGGTGGGACAATGCGGCCGGTGTCTACGACCGCGGCCATGTGCCCGTGCCGGGCTCCGTCCTGGTATTCCAGCGCACCGGCAACATGCCGCTCGGCCATGTCTCCACCGTCTCCGCAGTGGTGGACAGCCGCACCATCCTGGTGGACCACAGCTTCGGCGGTCCGGTGCTGTGGCGCGACATGCCGGTGATCGACACTTCCGCCAACAATGACTGGTCGCAGGTGCGGGTGTGGCATGGGCCGACCAACCAGCTCGGCAGTGTCGACTTCCCGGTCTACGGCTTCATCTATCCCGCCAACTACACCCCCGCACCGCAACAGGTGGCGGCGACGGAACCGGCGGAGCAGGCCATTCAGATGGTGGTCAGCGTCGGCGCCCCGGTGCTCGAAACCGCAGCGGTCGACGGCGACGCGCTGGCCGCCAGCATGCCGGTGCCGGGCCATCGCCCGTTGAGCGGCGACGCGGGTACCGCGCCGGCCGTGGCCACCGTGCACATCCCGCGCGAAGCGCCGGAGCCGGCCGCGACCACCGTGATCGCCCGCGCCGACATTCCGGCAGACATTCCGGCGGCGAACGACGACGGCGGGGCCGGCTGGCTGCCGCCCGATATCGCCGGCGCCACCTTCGCCGCCCAGGTGCCACGGCGCCCGCCGATCGGCCGGGTGTCCTCGCCCCAGGCGGCCGAAGTGCAGCCCGGCGGCACGGTGGTGATCCGCCGCACCGAGTAGCCGATCCCCAATCCGAATAGCCACGCGCACGGCCGCCGGCGGTAGCTCCCCGGCGGCCGTTTTGCGTCACGGGGCGGTTGGCGTCAGGGGGACAGAGTCACGAGATAGGCCAGCAGGTTTGCCCGGTCGGTTGCGTCCTGCACGCCGACGAAGGTCATGGCGGTCCCGGGGGCTGCGTCGCGCGGGGACTGCAAATAGGTGTCCAGTTCCGCCAGGCCCCATTCCGCACCGCCGGCCCTGAGGGCTTCCAGCGCCGGGGAATAGGAGAAGCCAGTGCCGGTTGCCACCGGGCGCCCGACCACGCCCCACAGGTTGGGGCCGACCGTGTTGGCGGCGCCATAGTCAAAGGTGTGGCAGGCCGAACAGGCGTGGGTGAAGGCGGCCCCCCGCGCCGGATCGGCGGCGGCCACCCGTTCGGCCAGCACGGCGCGTTCCGCCTCGGTGAAGGTGGCCCCGGCCAGCGTCGCGGGCTGCGGTGCCGCGGCCGCCTGGCACGCACCGTCGGCCGCGAAGCCGCCCCAACCATGCTCATAGAGGAAGGCGGTCACCATATCGCCGCCGGTGGAGAGTTCATCCAGCCAGCCGCCCTCCCGGGCGAACTCAAGGGCGCTGGCCGCGACCTCCGGCCCCGCAAGATCGGCCGGCAGGCAGGTCACGAAGCCATCGGAATACTCAACGGCAGCGATGTAGCCGTTCACCAGCCCCAGCAGCAGGGCCTCGCAGGGCAGCCCGATGGGGGTGCCCGGCTCGCCGCAGACCGCCGCGATGGTCTGCCCGGTGACCTGCTGGCCGGCCAGCAGGCCCGCGGCGTCGGGCGGCCCAGCGGGTCCGCCCTTCAGATCCTGGGCCAGCGCAGGCCCCATGGTCGCCAAGCCCCACGCACCAATGCCCACAGCCACGGCTGTGCCAAGCACGCGTCGACCCATTTTGGTGTTCTCCCCCTGGCATCCAGCCGACAGCCGGCCGAGCGAGCGCTGATCTAACGGCCGATTGTGGCCGGCACTTGGGAGATGAGATGTGCCGGGAGAGAGCAGGCGGCAGAGGAGGGGCGGGCCAGCCCCGCCCTTCCTCCGGCCACCAAAGGATCAGTGCAGCCGGAACTCGCCGCCGCAATAGACCAGCTCCGCCGGCTTCACCAATTCCACATTGGCGATCTTGACGGAGTGGAGGATGCCGTCGATCTCCCGGTGCCAGAAATCGAGGAAACGGTTGAGGCGCGGGAAGCGGGGGGCTTGATCCATGAATTGCCAGATGAAGGTCTGCAGGAGACTGGGCCGGTCCGGCATGTGGTAGAGGATTTCCGCCGTGGTCATGCGGTAGCCCTGAAGCTGCAACGCCAGTTCGTTCATGTGCCTCTCTCGCAAAATCCCGATACCAACCAGATCCCCCCACTTTGATTTTCCATAATGCTCGCCCCAGGCAGGGCAGGGTTGCAAGCAAAAAATCTTCATCTTCAGAGAGTTAGCAGCCGAGGCCGGAAAGTGCTGCCAGGCCCGCACAAAAAGTCTGCGCCGGTTGGCGCGTGCGCCTTGAAGTCCGGAAAGCTTAGGTCCATATGGCGTGGCACTCGCCGCGGGGGAGTGCTAACACCGCCCGCGGAGGCACGCATCATGCGCACCATGCAACGAATAAAGAGTAGAGCGAGGAGCAGAGATCATGGCATTCCGTCCCCTGCATGACCGGGTGCTGGTCCGCCGCGTCGAGTCCGACGAGAAGACCGCGGGCGGCATCATCATCCCCGACACCGCCAAGGAAAAGCCGCAGGAAGGCGAAGTGATCGCTGTCGGCCCGGGCACCCGCGACGACAAGGGCGAGCTGATCGCCCTCGACGTCAAGGCCGGCGACCGTGTCCTGTTCGGCAAGTGGTCGGGCACCGAGGTGAAGATCGCGGGTGAAGACCTGCTGATCATGAAGGAAAGCGACATCCTCGGCATCGTCACCGCCGACAAGGCAGCGGCAGCCGCCTGAGGCGCTTCGGCCTGGCCGACCCCAACAGACACGAGCCCCGGCAGATCCTGCCCCGGCTAACAGATCAAGATCGAGGACAAAAACATGGCTGCGAAGGACGTTAAGTTCTCCACAGAGGCGCGCAATCGCATGCTGCGCGGTGTCGACATCCTGGCGGATGCCGTCAAGGTGACCCTGGGCCCCAAGGGCCGCAACGTCGTCATCGA
>JAGQRL010000284.1 GCA_020425485.1 Rhodospirillaceae bacterium | reverse complement strand
TCGCCCTTGCCGGCCAGCCGGATGGCCAGATCGTGCAGGTCCGGGTTGTGGCCCACCACCATCACCGAGGACACGCCGTGGCCGACCTTGCCCAGGCGTTTGCGAAGCCCGTGCTCGCCCACCAGGTAGATGTCGCGGTCGATCTCGATGGCCGGCACCTTCGGCCACTGGGTGAGGATCAGCTCCAGGGTGTCGCGGCTGCGCCGGGCGCTGGAACACAGCACCAGGTTGGGTACGAAACGGCGCTGTGCGGCATAGCGTCCGACGACCAGGGCGGCCCGTTCGCCGCGCATGTCGAGCGGCCGGTCGTGGTCCTGGAGGCTCGGGTCGTCCCACCCGCTCTTTGCATGGCGGACCAGGTACAGTGTCTTCATGTGCAGAACCGGCTGGTGCCTTGCGAAGGGGCACGGGTGGGTGAACGGGGCGTAGCGATGTCCCCAGCGGCAAGGTATAACAGCGCCGGAAGGGCTGTCGGTCCGTCATCTGTTAAGCCAGACGCGCCGTGACGTCGAGAGGGGGCAGACATGGATGAGGCCACGACCTCAGTTGCCATGGCAATCGAGCGCAACGGAGCCGACCGCTACATCAATCGCGAGCTGTCCTGGCTGGCGTTCAATCAGCGGGTTCTGGACGAGGCGCTGAACGAGGGCCACCCGCTGCTGGAGCGGGTGCGCTTCCTGTCGATCTCCGGCAGCAACCTCGATGAGTTCTTCATGGTCCGCGTGGCCGGCCTGAAGGCGCAGGTGTCCCACGGCGTCAGCGCCACCAGCCCCGATGGGCTGACCCCGGCCCAGCAGCTCGCCGCGATCACCGCCCGCGTCAGCCAGTTGATGGCCGAGCAGCAGACCTGCTGGCAGCACCTGGTGAGCCTGCTGCGCGGCGAGGACATCACGGTGCTGCGGCGCCAGGAGGTGACGCCGGCCGAGCGGAGCTGGCTGGACCAGAAGTTCCAGGAAGACATCTATCCGATTCTCTCGCCCATCGCGGTGGACCCGGCCCACCCGTTCCCCTTCCTGCCCAATCTCGGCTTCAGCCTGTCGCTGAACCTGGTCCACGACGAGGACGGGGTGGAACTGGACGCCCTGGTGCCGATTCCCAGCCTGATCAACCGGATGATCCGCCTGCCCGGAGAGCAGATCCGCTTCGTGCTGGTGGAAGACCTGGTGCTGATGTTCCTCGACCGGCTGTTCCCCGGCTTCCGCGTGGTCGACAGCGGTGTCTTCCAGGTGATCCGCGACAGCGAGATGGAAATCGACGAGGAAGCCGAAGACCTGGTGAAGACCTTCGAGACGGCGCTGAAGCGGCGCCGGCGCGGCAGCGTCATCCGGCTCACCGTCAACTCCTCCATGCCCGAGAGCCAGCGGGAATTCGTGCGCAAGGCGCTGGGCGTGCATTCCGACGACGTGTTCGCGCTGGAAGGGCTGATCGGCCTGGCCGACACCAAGGAAGTGATCGTCGACGACCGGCCGGACCTGCTGTTCACGCCGTACAATGCGCGCTTCCCCGAACGCATCCGCGATTTCGGCGGCGACACCTTCGCCGCCATCCGGGCCAAGGACATCATCGTCCACCACCCCTATGAGAGCTTCGACGTGGTGGTCAGCTTCGTCCAGCAGGCGGCCCAAGACCCCGACGTGGTGGCGATCAAGCAGACGCTCTACCGCACCTCGAAGAACTCGCCCATCGTCGCCGCCCTGATCGAAGCGGCGGAAGCCGGCAAGTCCGTGGTCGCCATGGTCGAGCTGAAGGCGCGCTTCGACGNNGCCAATATCCGCTGGGCGCGCGACCTGGAACGCGCCGGCGCCCAGGTGGTGTACGGCTTCATCAACCTGAAGACCCACGCCAAGATCTCGCTGGTGGTGCGCCGCGAGATGGGGGGCCTGCGCTCCTACGTGCACTACGGCACCGGCAACTACCACCCGATCACCGCGCGCATTTACACCGACCTCAGCCTGTTCACCTGCGACCCGGCGCTGTGCCACGACGCGACGGCCGTGTTCAACTTCATGACCGGCTATGCCAAGCCGGTGGCGCTGCGCAAGCTGGGCATCGCGCCGCTGCAGCTCAGGAAGCGGCTGGTCGAGCATGTGGAGCAGGAAATCGCCAATGCGCAGGCCGGCCTGCCGGCGCGCATCGTCGCCAAGTTCAACTCCCTGGTGGACAAGAAGATCATCGATCACCTGTACGAGGCGTCGTGCGCCGGCGTGCAGATCGATCTGGTGATCCGCGGCATCTGCTGCCTGCGCCCCGGCATCCCCGGTCTGTCGGAAAACATCCGGGTGAAGAGCATCGTCGGCCGCTTCCTGGAGCATTCGCGCATCATCATCTTCGCCAACGGCGAGGAGCTGCCGTCCGATCAGGCGGCCATCCTCATCTCCTCGGCGGACTGGATGCCGCGCAACCTGGACCAGCGCATCGAAACCCTGGTGCCCATCGAGAACCCGACGGTGCGCCGCCAGATCATGGAACAGGTGATGGTGGCCAACCTGATGGACGAAACCAGTTCCTGGCACCTGCAGTCCGACGGCACCTACCGGCGCCAGGAGTTCGGCGCCGGTGCCTTCAGCGCCCATGGCTACTTCATGACCCATCCCAGCCTGTCCGGCCGGGGCAGTGCCGGCGGCAGCATGTCCGAGCTGCCGGAACTGAAGCTGGCGACGGGCGCCAAATAGGCCGGACCAGGCCAACCGAAGCACGGAGCTCGGCCCATGATGACCAGAGAAACGGAGCTTCTGGGCGGCCATCGAAACCGCGTCGGCGTCATCGACATCGGTTCCAACTCCATCCGCCTGGTGGTCTACAACGGCATCGGCCGCCAGCCGTTCCCCATCTTCAACGAGAAGGTGCTGTGCGGCCTCGGCCGCTCGCTCCAAGCCACCGGCCGGCTCGATCCCGAAGGCCGCGCCATGGCCGAGGAGAACCTGCTGCGCTTCCATCGGCTGAGCCGCGGCATGGGGGTGGAGCGCCTGTTCGTGGTGGCGACGGCGGCGGTGCGCGACGCCGCGGACGGGGCGGAGTTCGTGGAAGACCTGCACACCCGGTGCAACTTGGCGGTGCGGGTGCTGAGCGGAGCCGACGAGGCGCGGCTCGCCGCCCTCGGCCTGATTTCCGGGCTGCCCGGCGCGTCCGGCGTGGTGGGCGATCTCGGCGGCGGCTCGCTGGAGCTGATCGACGTGGAAAACGGCATCATCCGCGCCCAGGAAACCCTGCCGCTGGGCCCGCTGCGGCTGATGGCGGCGCCGGGCGGCAAGGGCACGGCACGCACGACGGTGCGCGATGCGCTGGCGACGCTGCCCTGGCTGTCGGGAACGGCCGGCCGCACCTTCTTTCCCATCGGCGGGGCGTGGCGGTCGCTGGCCAAGGTCCACATGGCCAAGGCCAAGCACCCCCTGCGGGTGATCCACGAGCTGACGGTGCCCGCGGTGGCCCTGCACGACCTGGCCAACCTGATCAGCCGCCAGGGCAAGGCCTCGCTCGACCGGTTGCCGGGCGTGTCGAAGCGGCGGCTCGATACGCTGCCCTATGCCTCCCTGGTGCTCAGCGAGGTGCTGGAGCGGATGCAGCCGGAACGCGTGGTGTTCTCCGCCTACGGCCTGCGCGAGGGGCTGCTGTTCGACCAGTTGACGCCGGAGGAACAGACCGAAGATCCGCTGATCGTCGGCTGCCGGGACGTCGCCCGCCGCATCGACCGGTTCGGCCCGGAAGCCGCCATCGACCGCTGGACCCAGGGCTTGGCAGCGCTGATCCCCGAGCGGCTGGACCGGTTGCGCCGCGCCGTCTGCCTGCTCAGCGATATCGGCTGGTCCGAACATCCCGACTACCGGGCCGAACACGCCGCCATGCGGGTGCTGCGCCTGCCGGTGGGCGGGCTGACCCACGAGGACCGGGCGTTCATGGCGATGGCCATCGCGGTGCGCTACGGCGCCGTGCCCACTCCGGCCAACCTGTCGGCCATCACCCTGCTGGATGCCGATACGCGCAATGCCGCCACCCTGGTGGGGCTGACCCTGCGGCTCGCCCACACCCTGTCCGGCGGGGTGCCGCTGATCTTGGAAACGGCCTGGCTGGACGTGACCGGCGATCCCATCGTGCTGTCGGTGTCGGACAGCGAGGGCGCGCTGATGGGCGAAGTGGTGCGCCGCCGGCTGGACGCCGTGGCCAAGGCGCTCGGCCGCGGTGCGGACGTGCAGACGGCACGGCTGGCCGACCGCCGGCTGGCCGGCGGCTAGCTTCCCCCGGCGGCGTCCACCACCACCACCTGGCCATTCTTCAGTGCCAGGGCGGTGTGCCCGTGCTTCAGGTCCAGCGCCTGGTGGCCGAACACCTCGCGGCGCCAGCCGTGCAGGGCGGGAATGTCCGCGTCGTCGTCGGCGGCCAGGCGCTCCAGGTCGTCGCCGCTGGCCACCAGGCGCTGGGCCACCCCGGCGTCCTCGCAGCACATCTTCAGGAGCACCCGCAGCAGTTCCACCGTCGGCCCGGTATTGGCGGTGACCACGGGCCGCGACTCCACCTTCGGCCGCTCGCCGGGATCGAGCGCCAGGGCGCGGTTGACCGCGTCCACCACCGCCTTGCCGACGCGCCCGCCGGCCAGCCCCTTGGGCACGCCGCGCAGCCGGTCCAGCGCCTCCAGCGTCTTCGGCGCCTGGGCGGCGATCTCCAGCATCGCTTCGTCGCGCAGCAGCCGGGTGCGCGGCACGTCGCGGCCGCGCGCTTCCGTCTCGCGCCAGGTCGCCACCTCCCGCAGCACCGCCAGGAAGCGCGGATCGGTGGAGCGGGTGCGGATGCGCCGCCAGGCATCTTCCGGCTCCGCCAGGTAGGTGGCCGGGTCGGTGAGGGTGGACAGCTCCTCCTGCATCCAGCCGCTGCGGTTGTTGGCGGCAAGCTGGTCGCGCAGCGCCTCATAGACCGGGCGCAGATAGATCACGTCGTCCAGCGCGTAGCGGATCTGCTTTTCGGTGAGCGGCCGGCGCGACCAGTCGGTGAACCGCGAGCTTTTGTCGAGCCGCTTCTTCGCCAGCTCCGACACCAGGCGCTCGTAGCCCACCTGATCGCCGAAGCCGCACACCATGGCGGCGATCTGGGTATCGAACAGCGGTTCGGGCACCCGCCCCGTTGCCCGCACGATGATTTCCACGTCCTGGCGGGCGGCGTGGAACACCTTGGGCAGGGGGGCTTCGACCAGCAGCGCCCACAGCGGCGCCAGGTCCATGTCTCCGGCCAGCGGGTCGATCGCCCAGGCTCCATCATCGGCGCCGAGCTGGACGAGGCACAGCCTGGGCCAGAAGGTGGCGTCGCGCAGGAATTCGGTGTCGACGGTGATGTAGTCCTGCCGCTCCAGGTGTTGGCACAGCTCGGCCAGGGCGGCGGTTTCTGTAATGACGCTCATACAAATGATTTCTAGCCGAGCGGCCGGAAACGCGAAAGCTGTCCTGCTATGGGAACCGCCGGCCGTTGGCCAGCGGTTGACAGGCCGCGGCCGCTCGCGTTGAACATCGCGCGCCCATTTGCCCCAAACCTTCGCCCGACGGAAGCGAGACAGGCCATGCACGCCCACCGTACCCACACCTGCGGCGATCTTCGCGAAGACCACGCCGGCCAAACCGTGCGCCTGTCCGGCTGGGTTCACCGCAAGCGCGATCACGGCGGACTGCTGTTCATCGACCTGCGCGACCGCTACGGCGTCACCCAGATCGTGGTGGATGCCGACAGCCCCCACCTGGCCACCGCAGAGAACCTGCGCAACGAAACGGTGATCCGCGTGGACGGGCGGGTGAAGCGGCGCGACCCGGAAACCTACAACGACAAGCTCTCCACCGGGCGGGTGGAGGTCTATATGGACGACCTGCATGTGGAGTCGCCGGCCGACCAGTTGCCGCTGCAGGTGAATTCCGACGAGGACTACGGCGAGGAGGTGCGGCTGCGCTACCGCTTCCTGGACCTGCGCCGCTTCAAGATGCAGAAGAACATCCTGCTGCGCTCCTCGGTCATCTCGTCGATCCGCCGGCGCATGATCGAGCAGGGGTTCACCGAGTTCCAGACGCCGGTGCTCACCGCTTCCAGCCCCGAGGGTGCCCGCGACTACCTGGTGCCCTCGCGCGTGCATCCCGGCAAGTTCTACGCGCTGCCCCAGGCGCCCCAGCAGTTCAAGCAGCTGCTGATGATCGCCGGGTTCGACCGCTACTTCCAGATTGCACCCTGCTTCCGCGACGAGGACGCGCGGGCCGACCGGGCGCCGGGCGAGTTCTACCAGCTCGA
>JAGQRL010000283.1 GCA_020425485.1 Rhodospirillaceae bacterium | reverse complement strand
ACGGCAAGACCGGCGACGGCGCCGGTATCCAGGTGCAGATCCCCGCCGACTTCTTCCGCGAGCAGGTGGAAAAGACCGGCCACACTGTGGTGGACGACGCCATCGCCATCGGCATGGTGTTCCTGCCGCGCACCGACTACGAGGCCCAGGAACGCTGCCGCTGCATCGTCGAGGGCGAGATCCTGCGCTTCGGCTACTACATCTACGGCTGGCGCCAGGTGCCGGTGAACGTGGACGTGATCGGCGAAAAGGCCAACGCCACGCGGCCGGAGATCGAGCAGATCATCTTCGCCAACACCACCGACAAGGACGAGGCGGAGTTCGAGCGCGATCTCTTCGTCATCCGCCGCCGCATCGAAAAGGCGGTGGAGCATGAGTCGGTGAACGACTTCTACATCTGCTCCATGAGCTGCCGCTCGGTGGTCTACAAGGGCATGTTCCTGGCCGAGCAGCTTACCGATTTCTATCCCGACCTGCGCGACAGCCGCTTCACGTCCAACTACGCCATCTACCACCAGCGCTATTCCACCAACACCTTCCCCACCTGGCGGCGCGCCCAGCCCTTCCGCATGCTGGCCCACAACGGCGAGATCAACACGCTGAAGGGCAACATCAACTGGATGCGGGCGCACGAAACCCGCATGGAATCGCCGCTGTTCGAAGACCATGTGGACGACCTGAAGCCGATCATCCAGCCGGGCAACTCCGACAGTGCGGCGCTCGACAACGTGTTCGAGGTGCTATGCCGGGCAGGCCGCATCGCCCCCATGGTGAAGTCGCTGCTGATCCCCGAAGCGCTGTCGGCTGACAAGACCATGGGCGAGGAGAACCGCGCCCTCATCAGCTACTGCAACTCGGTGATGGAGCCGTGGGACGGTCCCGCCGCCATCTCCGCCACCGATGGCCGCTGGGTGGTCGGCGGCATGGACCGCAACGGCCTGCGCCCGATGCGCTACACGCTCACCGGCCACGGCCTGATCATCGCCGGTTCGGAAAGCGGCATGGTGCGGGTGGATGAGGCGACGGTGATTGCCAAGGGCCGGCTGGGGCCGGGCCAGATGATCGCGGTCGACCTAGCCGAGGGCAAGCTCTACCTGGACGCCGAGCTGAAGGAGATGCTCTCCGCCCGCCAGCCCTTCCCGGACTGGATCGGCCATATCCGCGATATCGACGATCTGCTGCGCGGCGAAGGGGCCGACCCCGAACCGTTTGACCGGGGCATGCTGCGCCGCCGCCAGGCCGCCATGGGCATCACCATGGAAGACCTGGAGCTGATCCTCCACCCCATGGTGGCCGACGCCAAGGAGGCGCTCGGGTCGATGGGTGACGACACGCCCATCGCGGTGCTGTCGGACCACTACCGCGGCCTGCACCACTTCTTCCGGCAGAACTTCAGCCAGGTCACCAACCCGCCCATCGACAGCCTGCGCGAACGCCGGGTGATGAGCCTGCGCACGCGCCTGGGCAACCTGTCGAACATCCTGGCGGAAAACGAAAACCAGTGCGATCTGCTGCAGCTTGAAAGCCCGGTGCTGACCAACAGCGAGCACGCCGCCCTGCGCCGCTACATCGGCGACACCGGCGAAGTGATCGACTGCACCTTCGAGGTGGACAGCGCCAGCGGGCTGCGCGACGCCATCCGCCGGGTCAGCCGCGAGGCGGAGGATGCGGTGCGCGGCGGTGCCACCCACATCATCCTCACCGATGAGATGGTGACCACGGACCGCGCGCCGATCCCCATGATCCTCGCCACCGGGGCGGTGCACACGCACCTGATCAGCCAGCACCTGCGCACCTTCACCTCGCTGAACGTGCGCTCCATGGAGTGCCTGGATACCCACTATTTCGCGGTGCTGATCGGCGTCGGCGCCACCACCGTCAATGCCTATCTGGCCGAAGACGCCATTGCCGACCGCCAGGCCCGCGGCCTGTTCGGCGAGATGACGCTGGAAGAGTGCCTGGAGCGCTACCGCAAGGCGGTGGACGAAGGGCTGCTGAAGATCATGTCCAAGATGG
>JAGQRL010000026.1 GCA_020425485.1 Rhodospirillaceae bacterium | reverse complement strand
CTCACCCTTTCAGCGGACGGTCCCTCCATCCCGATGAGCTGGGAAAAGCCCTTACCCTGCCATTCTGAAAGCAGTCAGGCTCTGTCCTCAGCCTCAATTGTTCGTTCACTCTTCCCACTAGCGCCACGACGAATGATGCATGGCGAGGATGACGACGGTCGTGTCCGCGTCACTTGGACACCTCGAAGTACCGGCGCTTGAGTGCGGCGGCTCTGCCGCGAGCCCGGGCGGCTGGCGCTGATCGGTTCAAACGGGCCTTGGTCTTATGAATTTGCGGGTCTTTCCGGGATTTGTACGCCCAATCGGCGTCATGTGGGCGCAGCTCGGGTGTCGAGCCAGACCAGTCGCCTCATGTTGTAAGCGAGGTTGACGAGGCCGATCTTGGTCTTGGCGCGGGCCAGGCCAACGGTGCGGATGACCAGCCCCATCCGGGCCTTCTGCTCGGCGAAGACATGCTCGATGCGCGACCGCACCGCCGATTTGCGGGCGTTGGCCCTGGCCGTCCTGCGGGGCATGGGCTTGCCCACCGGCTTGCGCCGATGGATGCGGCTGACCTTGCCGGCCATGGCCAGGAACGCCTCGTTGGCGGCCGATCGATAGGCGCTGTCGGCCCAGACGTCCGACGCGGTGTTGTCGCGATCGATCAGCCCGTCGCGCAGACGCGCTCCGTCATGAGCCGCGGCGTCGGTGACCGTCCAGGTGCGGATCAACCCGAAGCGGCGGTCGATGCCGATATGGCTTTTGTAGCCGAACACCGGGATGGCGATGTCGACCCCAGGCTTTCTGCCGGTCGCGTCGGGCTTCGCCTTGGAGATCTTCAGCGTCCACCGGGCATCAATGTCCTTCTGGGCGGCCTTGGCGGGCTCGTCGGGCCAGATCTCACCGGCCGGTTTGCCCTCTCCGATCGCCTGCTTCTCGCCATCGTCCAGATGCTGGCGAGGGGCCGGCACCAGGCTGGCATCGAGGATCTGGCCGGACATGGCCAGATACCCCTTGGCGTGCAGCAGGTGATCGAACCGGGCAAACAGCTTGTCGACGGCGCCGGCCCGGGTGAGCTGCTCGCGGAACAGCCAGATCGTCGTGGCGTCCGGCACTCCTTCGCCGGGTCCCAGGCCCAGGAACCGCATGAAGGAGAGCCGGTCGCGGATCTGGAATTCCGCTTGCTCGTCGGACAGGCCGTAGAGTGCCTGCAAAATCAGCACCTTGAACATCAGCACCGGATCGTAGGGCGGCCGGCCACCCTTCGCCCCGTCCGACCGCTTCAGCGCCTTGACCAGGCGATAGCGGAACGGCTCGAAATCCACGGCGGATGCCAGTTTCTCCAGCGGATCGCCCGCCTTGCTCAGCTGGGCATACCGGTCCTCAAGATCGAAGAAGCCAAGCTGCATCGCCATCCCACACCCCCTGCACCGCCCCACAACAGGGAATCACGACAACGCCAAACCCGCCAAGGTTCTTCGGGGTGTCCAGCTTGATCGAAGGCTGGTACAATCCCGGCCGACGCCACTCCGCGCTCGGCTACATGTCCCCCGCCAACTACGAAATGGCCGCCCAAAACCGCCGACAAACCGAAAGCCCCACACTACACGACACTGTGGTGGCTGAGGGCGGGAGGAGGTGATTTTGTGGACGATTCCGACCAAGGAGTCGTCCAATGCCTCACCGTGCCATCTCCGCCCTCTGTGAAAGTCTGCGGCCGCGGGTCGGGCTGAGCAAGAGCCGTCTGGAAACCCTTTGCCTGCTCGTCGTTGGCATGGTCAGCGCGCGCACCGTCAACCTCGGCCACATCGCCTGTGAGCGGCCCGGCAACGCCCTGATCGCCTCAACCTACCGCCGGCTCCAGCGCTTCTTCCAACACGTCCGCCTCGGCCAGGACTGGTCGCTGCCGCTGGTGGTCGAACTGCTCGGCCTGCGGGGGTCGTGGCATCTCGCCCTCGACCGCACCCAGTGGCAGATCGGCGAGCGCGATGTGAACGTCCTGGTCCTCGCCGTGATCGCCCGCCGCGTGCGGGTCCCGCTGCTGTGGACCGTGCTCGACAAGCGCGGCTCATCCGGGACCGACGAGCGGATCGCGCTGATGCAGCGCTATCTGGCACGGTTTCCCGCCTCGAGCATCCGGATGCTGCTGGCCGACCGCGAGTTCGCAGGCACGCGCTGGCTCAAATTCCTCCACGATAACAATATCTTCTTCGCCATCCGCCTAAAGGACAACCGGCGCATCACCACCGAAGACGGCCACGACCTCACCCTGCTCGCCCGGCTCCAGCGCACCCACCGCACCTGCAGCTTCCGTGGCCGGCTCGGCAAACGCCACGATCCACAGACCGGCGAGGGCCCGCTGCTTGCCGTCGCCGCCAAGCGCCTGAAGGGCGAGTGGCTGATCGTCGCCTCCAACCGCGACCCCAAGACCGCGCTGGCCGCCTATAAGAAGCGCTGGGCCATCGAGTGTCTGTTCGGAGACGCCAAAACCCGCGGTCTCAACGTCGAGGACACCCGCCTCACAGATCCACGCAAGCTCAATCTGCTGATGGCCCTCGTCGCCCTGGCGCTCGCCTGGGCCGCCCGCACCGCCGCAGACCGGCTCTGCACCGCAGTGCCCAAGCGCAAACGCCACGGCTACTATGCCCAGTCCGGCTTCCGCACCGGCTTCGACCTTATTCGAACCTGGCTCAGATCCGACCCAATCCGCGCCATCGCACCTTGGAGGAGGATCACCGCCATTCCCACGATCCACCTCAGAGTCGTGTAGTGTGCGAAAGCCCCTGACTGTCCACGAAAACGGGGGAACTCCAAACATCTTCCGAACGCTGTCACGCGAGACGCCAAAATGACGGGCCGCTTCGCGCTGGCTCATGCCCTCCGCACAAGCCAGACGAACCTTGCGATACATGTCCACGGTGATGATCCTCCCGCCCTCCCCAGCAGAATCCAGGAGGGACAAAGGTGGACGACTATTGCGCCGCCCGCAGCGAGCCTACCACGCCGCTACCATGGCCGAATCTTCCACCGCCGTTCACAGTGAGTAGGTGCAGTCCGAAGTTTCGGCGAGGGCCGTGTGATAGGCCCTCAGGATCTCCTCAAGGGGACCATGGCCTCGGACGCGGCCTTGATCCAACCAGATCGCCGTTTCGCACCATTCGCGCAAGAGATCGTCCGAATGAGAAGCGAGGACAAGGATACCGGCATCCTCGACAAATGTCCGCAGAAGCTTCTTGGCCTTCTGGAAGAAGGCGGCGTCACCCGCACCGATACCTTCGTCGATCAGAAGGATATCCGCCCGGATAGATGTCGAAACCGCGAAGGCCAATCGCGTCGTCATGCCTCCTGAGTAGGTGCGTAGGGGCATGTCGAGAAATTCGCCGAGTTCGGAAACTTCGGCAATCTCCTGTTGACGGGCCCGGATCTCGTCGATACCCAGCCCGAGCAGGATACCCCGCAGGATGATATTATCCCAGCCGGAAATCTCAGGATCCATTCCGAAGCTGATATCGAAGATCGGCGCGATCTTCCCTACCGTGATCACCTGTCCCCCGGTTGGTTCGAAGATGCCGGCCAGGACCCGCAGCAGCGTCGTCTTGCCCGCGCCGTTGTGGCCGACGAGCCCGACGCGAGTTCCCTGCGTCAGCTCCAGCGACACGCCGTCCAGAGCGCGCACGATGATTTTCTTTTCGCCACGCCGGATCTTTCCGCCCGTGGCGGCGGAGAGTAGATTGTTGCGCAGAGACCGGCTGCCCGCGTTCAGGATCGGCAAATCAACGCTAACATCGTGGAGACGAATGGAAGTCATCTCAGGCCCAGTAGGGAATACGGCTGCGGAAACGGCTAAAGAAGAATGTAGCCAAGGCCGCGTTTGCGGTCGTGAGAATCAGGCACACTCCCCAGTTCAGCCCGGTTGGAACCTCCCCAAGCAGCGGCTGCCGCACAACCGCCAGGAAGTGGTAGAACGGATTTGTCGCGATGAATACCGCTCGTTCCGGCAAGCTGCTTGGCACCCAGAACACCGGTGTCAGGAAGAAGAGGATCTGGGTTACGCTCGCCATGATCGGCGGGATGTCCCGGAACCGCGTTCCCAGTGGGCCCAGGATCAGCCCCAGGAAGAAGCCATTCACGAGCAGAAGGAGAAAGCCGGGGATCACCAGAAGTCCCGTCGCGCCGGGCCAGATTCCAAACACGAGAGCCACGATCACGAAGATGCTGAAATTGTGGGCAAAGATCACCAGCTGCCGCCAGACCAGCTGATAAGCATACACGCTCAGCGGCATTGCCGTCTGCCGGATCGAGGCCGCCGAGGCGGTGTAAATCAAGCACGATTCGTTGAGAAGGCCGCCGATCAGGCCCCAGAAGATGAACCCCAAGGAGACGTAGGGGAGAAAATAGGCTATGTTCTGCCCGAAAATCTGCGAGTAAAACCAGCCGAGAGCGCCGACCAGAATTCCCATATTGAGGGTCAGCCAGAATGGGCCGAGAATAGAGCGTCGGTACTGCTTGCGGACTTCTTGAACGCCAAGGTACATCCAGACTTCGCGGCGGGCAAGGGCCTGCACGATATCACCAAGGCCACGTCGCAGTAGATAGGGCCAGTCGCAAGGGACACCGGATATCGCGTTGCTGCAGTTCTTCATAAGGCTCTCTCCAGGGGTTCAGGGGGAAGGAAAGGCATGCCCGCTCCGCGATAATGGGCGGTATCGGTTTTGGCTCGGCTGATATAGCGTTGCCTTCTGAGGCGCAACTTGTCGATTGTCCCGGCCGCTACGGGGTGCAAGAGGGAGGCCCTTCTGTTCATCAGCGTCGTCGTTCCTAGTTTCAACCGCCCCAAGAGTACGCTGCGCGCCGTACGTTCGGCACTGTCCCAGACCTTCGCCCCGATCGAGGTGATCGTCGTTGACGACGCCTCTGACCCACCGCTCGATCCGCAGCGGTTCCATGCGCTCGATTCACGCGTGGCAGTCCATCGGCTTGCGCAGAACAGCGGGGCGGCGGCCGCGCGACAACGCGGCATAGACTGCGCTCGGGGCGAATTGATCGCCTTTCTCGACTCCGACGATCTGTGGGAGCCGGAAAAGTTGGCGCGGCAGGTGCGGGTGCTGTCGGATGCCGGATCGGGTCCAGTCGCGGTTTCCTGCGGATGGCGCGAACGCGCACCCGATGGAGAGGTCCGGCGCGCGCGCGTGCCCGTCGACGCAGTGCGGCCGGTCGATTTCATCAGCGGCTGCTGGTTCTGCCCGGGATCGACCGTGATCCTGCCGCGCGCGCTGTTTGCAGAAATTGGCCCCTTCGACGCGCGATTGCGTCGACTAGAGGATCTCGATTGGTTCGCCCGTTTCGGCCTGGCCGACGGACGTTTGCTCGTTGTCCCGCAGGTACTTGCCGAGATCGAGATTGGCAGGCGGGCGCGGTGCGCCGATGTCGACCCGGCGGTCGAGACGATTCTCGGCAAGCCGATCTGGCGGGAAGCGCTCGACGGCAGCGGCCAGCGAGCCCTTCGTGCCTGGCTCGACGTGGAACGTGGGCGCGCCTTCCTTAACGACGGCCGTTGGATTCGCGCTGGGCTGTATCTTGCGCGATCCTTCGCGCGCGTGCCCAGGATGAGGATTCAGTTGCGGGATTGGTGGGACGCCGTGCTCTGACCACGGAAGGCGGTCAGAGCCTGCGGGCGATCGCGGTGGGCAGACGTCGGCCCAGACGCCGCAGGAAAACCTTCCGACGCCAAGCAGGCCGGTTCATCTCGCCAAGGGCAAGAAGCCAGCCAAGCCCCATTCCTCCTTGGGCCATGTCGCGTCGGAGCATGAGGGTGCGAAACCGGGCGTCCTGCGCTTCGTGATCGGTGGAGGCCAGGGAGTTGCACGCTCCTGGCTGTTCCGGCGACGGGCGGTGGTGGAATGCCGCGAGCCGCTCGCGCACGAGCCCGATATCGGCCTGAAGGAGGAAGCGCAGGAAGTACTCGTGATCCTCGCAGACGCTCAAGCTCTCGTCGAACGGACCGACCGCATCCAGCACGCTACGGCGGGCGACGAACCCGATCGGCGGGACGGTCTGGGTCGTGGCCATGGACAAAAGCCCAACGCTGCGGATCTCGTGGTAGTGCGGCCGCCGGCGCAGCGTGCGGAACGTGCCGTCCCTGGCGAGTTCCTCGTCGACACGGTCGCACAGCACCGCGACCCCGCCGCAATCGGGCCGGGCATCCAAGAACGCGGCGGTCCGTCGATAAAATGCGGGTTCGACCGTGTCGTCGTCGTCATGCAGGTGGACGAGGCGCCCCCGCGCGGCGGCCAGCGCCCCGTTGGCCGCCCTGGGACGGCTGGCACTCCGGGTCTCCACGAGGCGGACTTCGAAGGGCAGGGCGTGGCGGGCCGCCTCGACGAAAGCGGCCATGCCGGGCGTACCCTCGGGAGCGTCGTCGCAGATGATCCACTCGGCGGATCCGGGCGCGGCCGCTTCCAGCCCCACCCGCGCCCGCTCCAGGAAAGGGAGTCTCAGCGCGGTCCGGGTAAGGATGCTGAACTCGAGGGTCATGTCATGAAAGCACCCTCTCGAAGCGCCGGACCATGTGCCTGGCATCCAGTTGTTCTTCGGCGAATCGGCGGGCGGCGGCCTTGTAGCGCTCCAACCGCGCGGGATCGGCTTCGAGTGCCGCGATCGCATTGGCGAAGGCGGCAAGGTCGCCAGCGTCGCAAAGTTCACCATAGGACCCGGGTTCGATCAGTTCGGGCAGTCCGCCGACCCGTGACGCGACGACTGGTATCCCGGCGGCCAGCGCCTCGAGCACGATCATCGGCCGCCCGTCCAGGTCCGAGGGCACGACGAGCACGTCGTAGATGGACAGGACAGCCGAGACGTCCTCGAGATTGGCCAGAAGGTGGAACCGGTTGCCGAGGTCGGGCGTCTTCGCGATCCGAACCCCGATCTTCTGCCCCATCGGCCCCATGCCCGTCATGACGAAGCGCATGCGCGGGTGTTCCTTGAGTCGTGCCGCAATTTCAACGAAGCCCAAGGGGTTCTTCTCAGGCGACCATCGCCCAGAGAACCCGACGACGAAATCATCTGGGTCCAAGCCGAGCGCGTCGCGAGCCTCTGCGGTGCGGTCCGCGTCATGCGGCTTGATCGGAATGCCGCTCGGGATGACGGTCACGCGCTGGGGATCCTCGCCATAGGCGATCAGCCAGTCCCGGACCTCGCTGTTCTCGACGATGTGCGCATCGATCTGGGAGGCCCGTAGGCGACTATTGCGGGTATGGCCCACGGTGTTGAAGAGCAGATCGAAGACCTTCAGCTCGGGGAAGCGAACCTTCAGATAGGGCAGGCGGTCGTAGGCATAGGCGCTGCCCGCGATCATCATGCGCGCCGCGCCCCGCGAGGCGAAGAGATAATCCATGAACCCGTCCCAGTGCTCGCGTGGGAAGGCCTGGGGCAGGTTGTAGATCTCGGAGGTGATCGCCGAAAACCAGGACGTGGCGTCGCCAGCTGCGGGGTCGGGCTCAAGGGTCGTCACGATGATCACGCGCCAGCCCGCGGACGCCAGATGGCCGAGTACCGCCGACAGAAGTCGCTCCGCCCCGCCGATCACCATCCAAGGCAGCATGACCACGATGCACCGCGGATCTACCGGTGCCGGATCGGGGGCGAGGTTCGCCAGCGGGTTGACGACCTCATTCTTCGTCTTGCGTCGCGCGACCGATCGATCGAGCGCCTCCTGGGTCAGGAGGTCGGCGTTCGCAGCCAGGATCGCGGCACGTTGTTCGTCTTTCGATCGCACCTCGCCGTGGCGGCTGAGGCTTTCGGTGCCATGGACACGATACTGGAAGAGATGCTCCCGCCAGATATTCGAGAACCGACACCCCCTCGCTGCCAGTCGGATCCAAAATTCCCAATCCTCGTGGATATGTGTCCTTGCAGAACCATCGCCGTGGTCGCGGAAGCCGCCGACCGCCTCCCAGGCCGAACGGCGGAAGAGGGCGCATGTCGCCAACTCGTTGCCCGCCATGAGGACCGACAGATCCAAGGTTGCGGCAACGTTGTAGCGTGTCTCTTCCAGGCCGAACACCTGCACCGAGGCCGAGACGACGTCGTAATTGCCGTGTTCGGCCAGGAAGACGGCTTTCTCAACATATGTCGGGGCCAGCCGGTCATCGGCGTCAAGGCAGCACACATATCGCCCGCGCGCCTGCGCGATCCCGAAATTGCGATTGTCGCCGACCCGGTGGGTCGTCTCCCGGCAGAAGACGCGCACGCGCGGCCCCTCGAGCCCGCGGACCACGTCCGGGGTGGTGCCGTCGGTGGATCCACCATCGACGAGGACGACCTCTAGATTGGCGAAAGTTTGGGCGAGGACAGACTCCACCGCCTCCGGTACATACCGACCGTAATTAAAGCACGGGATGACGACCGAGACGAGCGGTGCATCGGCGGGGTGCGTGCCGATCCGCACCGCCTCCCGATCGTTGCGAACCTGAACTCGATCCTTGATCTGTACCATTTCGGCGAGGCCTTCAGCGAGCCTATCGACCCGATCCTCAACAACATGGGTCGCGGCGGGCGCGCGCGACCGACCCACGACGGCGAGACTGAGACGCGAGCCGGTCTCAACAGGCTTGTCCCCCGATAGATGCCACCAGGTCGTCTTGAGCGCTTGCTCCAACCGGAGCGCCGCCTTCGGATTCCAACGCCCGAGCACGTTGAGGCCCCCGACCGCAGCGAGCTTCAGCCGCAGCAGCCTGGGCGGTACGACGGGCTCAGTCGGCGGCGCGGAAGGCTCCGTCAGCTTGCACGACGTCAGACGCTGGCCGGCCGCACAAGCCCGCGCGATATCCTCAACGACCGACAAGGTCGCGGCTTCTGGCGACTCACGCGTCGCAGCGGCCTCATGGCAATCCGTCATGAGCGGTCCTCTGATCATATCGTTCCATGAGCGCGTCAAGCTCCGGGCGGATGTCGGCGGACGCGGGGGCGATCCCCAGGGCGCCCAGCGTGGCCGTGTCGCCGAAGATTACCGGAACGCCGACCGGGTGGGATCCGTCGATGACCAACTCGGTAGGCATTTTGGTGCGGGACAGCATGTACTCGACCGCAGTGCGGACGGGCTGGGGGCGTCCTGAGCAGACATTGACGATCCGGCCCCGAGCACCTTCGCACGCCGCGATATCCAGAAGAACCCGTGCGGCCGCGGAAACGGGCATGAAATCGCGCTCCGTGTCAATGTTCCCGGTGAAGAGGCGGCCGTTGCCGGAGGCGATCCGTA
The DNA here is from genome assembly GCA_020425485.1 of Rhodospirillaceae bacterium. Taxonomy (GTDB): domain Bacteria; phylum Pseudomonadota; class Alphaproteobacteria; order DSM-16000; family Inquilinaceae; genus JACKIH01. The sequence goes on along the minus strand of JAGQRL010000026.1, from coordinate 18,035 downwards.
CAGCGAAATCCACAAAAGCGAGTCCCTCCGGCATGTCCCATCCGATTGGGTTGAACAGCCGGGCCACGGTGATGTCCTGCCCGGCGCGAGCGGCGGCCAAGGCGTGCAGCGTCTGGGCGAGCTTGGCGATGCCGTAGGCGCCCGCGGGCCGGGCCGGATCGTCCTCGCGCGCGCGCCCGTCCGCGCTGGCGGGAGGACCGTATTCCGCAGCCGAACCGATAACGACGATCCGAGCCGCGGGCGCGGTCTCGCGCGCGGCTGCGATCAGCCTGTGGCAGAGAAACACGTTCGCCTCGTACAGCTCTTCAATTGTACCGTGCCCCGGTCCGCCCGCGAGGTGCAGCACAACGTCCGGAGCCGCTCGCTCGAGCGCCCCCGACAGGGCCCGCGTGCTCCAGCGCCCCGACCCCATGTCGAGGGTTCCGACGCCCAAAAGCGCCCTCTTGGCTGGACCGCGGGTGAGCAGGTCGACCGCCATCCCACGCCGCGTCGCCTCGGCGATGACCGCTCCACCGACGAACCCTGTTCCGCCAGTGATAAGCAGGCGCATGGTCGTTCAGCTCTTCAGGAAAAAGTCGGGATCGTCTTCGAAGATCTGCTGGGCTCGCGCGAAGTCGTCCGGCCGACCGATATCCAGCCAGAAGCAGTCGTCTTGGAAGCAGTGAACACGCTTGCCCTGCGCTATCATAGCTCTCAGAAGGTCGGGCATATCGAGCGATGTTTCGGGCGCCACGAAGGGACGGACGGCCGCCGCCTCCATGACATAGATCCCCATCGAGACGAGATGCGTGTAGGTCGGCTTCTCGCGATAGGCGGTCATGCGCATCTCCCCGTCTACGTCGAGGATCCCGAAGTCGCTCTTCAACTCCCGCCGGTACGAGCCGACCGTCACGTCGGCCCCGGTCTCGCGGTGCTCGGCGATCATCCGCTTCACGTCGAGCGTGGTGAGGAGATCCCCGTTCGTGACAACAAAGGTATCGCCCAGACGGTCGATCGCCTGGCCGATCGGCCCGGCGGTGCCCAAGGGCTGATCCTCGAAACTGTAGCTGACCTTGAGGCCGAAGCGCTCGCCCTGGCCGAAAAACGCCTCGATCAGGTGGCGCATGTGGCTCACCGCGAGGATCGAGTGATCGACCCCGGCGGCGGACAGCCGGTTGAGCAGAATCTCCAGGATCGGCCGGTCGCCGATCGGCATCAGCGGTTTGGGCAAGGTCGCCGAATAGGGCCGAAGTCGCGTCCCGCGCCCGCCGGCCATGATGAGTGCGCGCATCGGTTACACCGTGTAGGTCTGGGGACGGTAGAGATTGAGATTGTCGCGCACGAAGGCGATCGCGCGCTCCAGCCCCTCGTCGACGCCAACCCCGGGCTTCCAACCCATCAGACGGGCGGCCTTGGAATTGTCCGAGATCAGCCGTCCGACCTCGCTGCCCCGGGGGCGCACGCGCGCGGGGTCGAGCTTGATCTGCTTGTCGGCCCCGATGATTTTCAGGATGCGCTCAGCGAAATGGCCGATCGAATAGGCCGTGCCGGTGCCGAGATTGATCGTCTCGCCCTCGATGCCCTCGGCAGTGGCGGCAGCGACGAAGCCCTCGACCGTGTCGGAGACGAAGGTCATGTCCCGCTCGGGATCAAGCGAGCCCAGATGCACCTGCTCGCGGGCAAGCGCCTGCGAGATGATGGTGGGGATGAAGGCCCGCGCTGACTGGCGGGGGCCGAAGGTATTGAACGGGCGCACGGTCACCACCGGCGTCTTGAACGAGCGGTAGTAGCTCTCGGCGATCTTGTCGGCGCCGATCTTCGAGGCGGAATAGGGTGACTGCCCCTGCAGCGGGTGCTCCTCGTCGATCGGCACGTGGATGGCCGTGCCGTAGACCTCGGAGGTGCTGGTATGCAGGATCCGCGCGGTGCCGAGTTGCCGGCCCGCCTCGAGCACGTTCATGGTGCCCTCGACATTTGCCCGCACGTAGGACCGCGGCGCGACGTAGGAATAGGGAATGGCGATGAGCGCGGCGAGGTGGAAGACGATGTCCTGCCCCTCAACCACCGAGCGGACGTAGTCGCTGTCCTCGATATTGCCGTAGGCGAAAGTCACCCGGTCAGCGAGATCCGCCTTCAGGAAGCGCAGATTGCCGACATCGCCCAGAGCGTTGTAATGCACCATCGCGGTGACATCCGCACCGAGCTCGGCCAGGCGCTCGGTCAGATGACTCCCGATGAAGCCCCCTGCGCCGGTGACGAGAACTCTCTTGCCGTTCAGCATCGTCGAAGCACTTCCGTTCTCTCAGTATGGCACTCCCTTAACACAATCGCCTCTTGAGTGGTCCACCGTTCTTCAAGGCCGCGAAAACGCGTCTCTGTGTCGCGAGTCCGGCCGGAAGAGCCGGGGGCTTCCGCGGCAGGCCCGGCACAGGCCCGTCGTGCCCGGCATGCGGGCCGGGTCCGCGCCGAACCTCGCCGTGACGCAGAGCGAGTCCCCGGTCCTGCTACGGGTTCAACGCCCCGCCGCCGGAGGCGGGGCGGCCGCCTGGCTCTCGCGCAATTCCGCGACCTGGCGCTGGAGATCGTCATGAGCCTCGCGCAGGGTCTCGAACATCTTCAGCAGGTTGTCGTAGCTGACCTTCCAGTTCTCGGCCTGCTGGCCGAGATATGCCGCCTGAGCGGCCCCTTGGGCGTCAGCGTACCACAGCTTGCTGAGATGCGCGAAGAGCATCGGTGCACTCACCTTCTCAAGAAGCGTGGGCAGGGCCAAAACCCGCTCCGGCGTCGGCTCGAAGCTGCGCACGGCGTGAAAAGCCAGATTGAGCGCTCGCGTCTCGTCGTCCTCGGGGAGCGCGGGGTCGCGCATCGCCGACAGAAGCGCGCGGCACCGCGCGGCGACCGCCTCGTCGAAGGCCGCAGCGCCGATCCAGGTAGAGCTGAAGCCCTTGATCGGAGCCTCGAAACCCATGGTCCGAAGGCCGGGGAACCGCCCCGCAAGCTCCTCGTGTAGCCGCTCCATACCACGTACGGTAGGATAGGTGATGTGCTCGAATGAGCCCCTGTACCAGTCTAGGTTCGAGTGGACCGCGGAGATAAGCGGCACCTCGTAGATCAGGATACCCGCAGGAGAGAGAAGCCGGATCGCGCGCTCGAAAGCGCCAGGGAAATCGAGGACGTGCTCGAAGGTCGCGATAGAGGTGATCACGTCGAACGTCCCGGCCTTGGCGGGCACGATCGCAGGGTCGAGAAGATCGTCGCCCAGTATCGTGATCCCGCGGGCCTCGGCCGCGCGCGCGGCCACGTCATTCGCCTCGATCCCGAACAGCCGCGCCCCGGACGCCTCCGTCTCAATCCAGTCGAGCAGGAACCCGGTGGCGCAGCCGATGTCGAGAATTCGCGCCTCGCGGGGCAAAAGCACCTCGACCAGGAGTTTCACCCAGATCTGGGTATGGACCGCTGTCGCATCGTAATTGTAGTAGCCGACCGCCCCGTTCTCGGCGGCGTCGTAATATCCGTCCTCGTAGAACTGGTCCGTGGTCCGTGGCGGATCCTGCAGCGTGCCGATGCCGCATTCCGCGCAGAAGACCACAACCACGTCGTCAGCGCGGCGCTCGGCGCACTTGACCGCGGTATGGCCGCAGACATTGCAGACGAACGGCGGCATGTTGTCGGAGATCTCTACGGGGCCGGCGACCGGTGCAGTGTCGGCCTCGGAGTCAGTGTCATCGGCAGGGTCAGCGACCGGGTCGGCGGCAGCCTCGGACTTCGCGCCCTCATCAATCGTGCGATTGAATGACACCGGCTCGGCCTTGGCGGGGTCGGACAAAACGAGATCGGGGGCGGTGCCCGCGTCCGTGATGTAGCGATCGAAGACGGCCTTGTAGTCGTCCATCATGCGATCCAGGTCGAAGTGCGTCTCGGCGGCTGCGCGCGATGCCGCCCGCAGATCGGCCAGACGCGCGGGATCGGCCCACTCCCGCAGCGTGCGCAGGAACAGGGCCACATCGTCGGGCGCGACCAGCATCCCGTTCTCGTTGTCGCGGATCAGTTCGGGGATGCCGCCAACCGGCGCGCCGATGACGGGGACGCCGCAGGCATTGGCCTCCATGATCGCGTTGGGTCGACCATCGAGGAGCGAGGGGACCACCAGGATATCAACCGCGCGGAAGCAGTCCCGCGCGCTTTCGGCCCAGCCCTCGAAGGACAGCGCGGGATGCGCCGGGCTGCCGTCGACCGCCGCGCGCACCTCGTCACTCATCGGGCCCTCGCCGAACATCGCAAAACGCAGCTGCGGCATCTCGGCATGGGCGGCCTCGGCTAGCCGAATAAAACCGAGCGGATTCTTCTCGGGCGACATGCGGCCGACCCAGCCCACGGTCAGGGGGCGCTCCGGGAAGGAACCCGGCATAGAGTAATGCCCCAGGTCGATGCCGCTTTCCACGACGTGGATGACGGGATCGCAGTGGACACTATTCTCGCGGTAGAAGCGTTCCATGGCGCGACTTTCCACGATCGCCCCGTCGAAGGTGCGCTCATGGAGGAAATGGTTCGTCACGTGGCCCACGGGATTGTAGAGGATGTCGAGGAGGGCCGCTCCCGGCAGGCGTTGGCGCAGCGCCGGCAGCCAGCGATAGGCGATCGGGGAACCGACTTGCAGCACCAGCCGTGCGTCGATACGGGCGCACCGTTCTAACACCAGTGCGACCGCCTCGGCATCCGTGGCCGCTGTCAGGTCGAGCAGCCGCTCGTCGGCCGCGAAATCCTCAAGCGGGTCGCGCGTGTAGCCGACCGCCTCGGGCATCGTGTAGGCCACCGTGATGTCGAGCCCGCGCGCCCGCATTGCGCGCAGCACAATGAGCGACAGCGCCCCCTTCACCAGGAAGGGGAGGATCGCCAGGATCCCGCCGCGCCCCGTCCCGATATCGTCCCGGTCCCCGGCGGTCGTCATGCCGATCCTCCCATGCAGTGCGTCAAAGCGCGAAGGATCTTCCTCACGGGGTTAACCGTCTCGCCGGAGGCGGTTGCGTCCATGCGGCGCTGCACCGTCTTCTCCACCTCGCCTTGCCGGTTCAACCCGAACCCGCCGACGATGTCCTTCCAGGCATTCCGCGAGGCGGTAAGACGTTGGATATCTTGTTCCTGCGCATCGACCTTCGCTTCCAGCAGCCGGATCTTCGCCGTCCGTTCGGCCAGAAGGGCCTCCTCGATTCCTTCATCCGCCGTGCGGGCGGCTTCCAGCGCAGCCGAATAGGCGGCGACCTCCTCGTAGATGCGGCGGATCTCCGCCTGGGCCTCCACGTTGCGGTGGAAATCGGCATCGAGCGCCGCCAAGACCTCGTGCGAGACGCGGGCCTCCGCCGTCTGGACGGGGTTCGGAAGGGGGCGATCCAGGATGCAGCCCATCACCCGCCGGCCTATCGCCTCAATCCAGGCATCCTCCCGGTCGAGCGCGGCGCGGTAGTCGGCGTAGTCGGCGAGGCTGCGATCGGCCACCATCAGGCCGACGATGCGCGTGCGCTGCTGCGCCGTCAGTTCCGACAGGCGCGGCTGACGCACGATCCAGTTGAGGATGGAGTCGAAGATCGACCATGCCCCGATGGCCTCGGCCGCGGGGCGCAGGTTGCGCAGCGCAATCCAGCACATCTCGGTGAAGGTGCCGACCGGATCGGCATAGGTCACGCCACACGAGTGCAATCGGCAGTTTACTAGCTTTTCGTTTATGGCATGTAAACGGTAGCCATGGCGCAGAAAGCGGGTCCACAATTCGTAGTCGGGGGCGCGCACCATGGTCGCATCATCCAGCCCCACCTTCAGATGCGCCTCGCGCCGGACCATCGTCGAGGACCGGCAGAGCGCGTTCCGCCCGATCCAGGTGTCGATGACGTTGAAGTCCCGTGGAACATTGACCTCCTGCTCATAGAGGGTGGCGTCGGCCAGCGGGGTGCCGGCGGGCCCAACGAAACTGACGTAGGAGCCGATCACCGCCAGATCCGGACGCCCGGCCAGGATGTCGAGCTGCGCCCACGTTTTCCCCGGTTCGATCCAGTCGTCGGCATCGAGATTGGACAGCCAGGTGCCGCGCGCTGCCTCGACCGCGCGGTTGTACGATCCCGCGCCCCCCAGATTGCGTGCGTTCCGCAGGAGCCGGATGCGCGGATCGCAAAAGGCTTCGATGACCTCGCAGGACCGGTCCGTCGAGCAATCGTCCACCACGACGATCTCGAAATTCTGATGTGTCTGCTCGAGGATCGACCGTATCGTAGCGCCTACGAAGTTCTCATAGTTGTAAGACAGGACGATATAGCTGACCTCGGGGGCCGGCGCCGCCCCCGTCATGGCAGCAGATCGACGATGCGACGCACTTCGTCCTCCCTCAGATCCTTATGGAAGGGCACGCCGATGACCCTCGGCGCGATCTCTTCGGTCGCGGCGAGCGGGGTAGTCTCGACATCGGCGAACGCCGCGTGGCGATGGCAGCCGAGGCTCCACCAACGCCGCCATGGGATCCCGTGATCGTCGAGCCGGCCCAGCGTGGCCTCCACCCGGTGTTGCGGGATCCGTACGTTCAGGGTCGAGGAGATCCACTCTGCTCCGAAGCCATCCATCAACGCCGTCTCCCTCCCCTCGAGCCCCTCGCGATAGAGCTTCGCGACGCGATGCAGCTGCTCGAGCACGCCCGGCAGGATGTCGAGGGCGGCGAGCCCCGTCGCGGCGGTGTATTCGGAGATGCGGTAATTGCCGCCGCGAAGTTCGGCCATCCGCGCCGCGCCGGTGAAGCCAAAGCCGGTCATGGCCGTGATGCGCTCGGCCAAGCCCGGATCGTCGGTCAGGACCGCGCCGCCCTCGCCGATTCCGGGCACCTTTGTGGCGTGCAGGGACAGGCAGACGGGCGCCGTTCCGATGCCGAGTATCGTGCTCGCCGCGGCGGCGGCGTCGATCACGACGGGCAGGCCGCTTGCCGAGCGGAACCGGTCCCACGCGGCGATGTCCACGGGCGCGCCGAAGGCCGAAACCGGGACCACGGCGCCAACATCATCGGTCCCGCGTTCGGCAATGACCCTTTCGACGATCTTCGGCGAGAGCATTAGCATATCGGGATCGACATCGACGAATAGCGGCACGAGAGCTGCATTGACCACCGCGTGGGCCGTGGCGATGAAGGTGTAGGCTGGAAGGATGCAGACACTGCCCGCTACCGTCGTCGCCCTAAGGGCGAGTTCAAGCGCCGTGGTCCCGCTCGAGGTGGGTACCGCCGCGGCGACGCCGAGATGGGCCGCCAGACGGTCGCGGAACTCTGCGTTCAGCGGTCCGTAATTGGAATAGATGCCCGTCTCGTCGATCCGCCGCAGGAACGGAGCGATGGCCTCGGCCGTCGGCATGGCCGGTTTCATCAGGCGCGGCGGGCGAATCACGGTCTTTGAGTTACCCTGTCTGAGCGGTTCGGTATAGGCAACGTGGTCCGGCATCATGGCCCGCCGTGCTGATGCACCTTTTTGCTGGCGCCGGGAAGAGGGCGGGCCGGCACGCCGACCACCGTGGCGCCCGGCGCCACGTCGCTGCAGACCACCGCGCCGGCCCCGACCACGGCGCCGGCCCCGATGATGCAGCCGGGCATGATGCTCGCTCCCACTCCAATCATCGCCCCGGGGCCGACGTTCACGCCGCCGGCGAGGGACGCGCCCGGCGACAGGCTGGCGAAGGCCCCGATGACGCAGTCATGGGTCACCGTGCAGCCCGGATAGACGAGTGCATGGGCCCGGACTTGCACATCGGCGGTGAAGGTGGCGGGCCCGATGATCATGGCACCGGCCTCGATCGCGACCCGCGGCCCCAGGCTGGCCTGGGGATGCACGACCACCCCGATGGCGCGCCCTTCGAGCCGTTCGGCCAGGCGCCGTCGTGTGGCCGCCTCTCCGACCGCGATGACGAAGGACGCTTCGGCGCACCAATCGTCCGGGGTGTCGCGCACCGGCAGCCCGGCCACGGGCGCGGCGGCATAGCCGGGCTCGACCAGGAAGGCGACCGGCAGCAGCCCGCTTGCCGATGCGGCCCCCGCGACCTCACGCCCGAGACCACCGGCGCCGACGATCACGATCTCGCGCCCGGTCGCTCCCATCTGGTCCGCGGGACGGCGATCCGTTCCGTGGCCCGGCAAAGTGCCCCTCATCTGCCGTCCCTTTCGCCCGTGACGGAGGCTCGAGCCCGTGTTCAAGCAGCCTTCGGTGAACCGGAAAAGAGTTCAGTGATTCCAGTCGGTTTCGATTCCATGGTCGGTGACTAGCCTGGATATCTCACGAGAAGTAGGTGCATCGGGGCGCTGAGCGTGGGCAAGTTCCTCTGCGACAAAGCCTTACCGCTTCGCAGGAGGACGCCCCGATGCCGACACAGTGTACCCCTGTGAACGCCAACTGAAAATCCTCAGAAGTGCCACTCGAAAACTCCCCACCTGGCGGTTTCGGCTGTCAGCCGGTTTCAGTGACGCGCGTCTCCGTTTTTGGGTGGGCGGCCGCGCCGTTTGGGCGGTGGCGGTGGTGTGGTGGCCGCGTGTGAGCGGGTGTGTTCGGGGATCAGGTCGGCATGGGCGCGCAGGCGGTAGCTGGCGCCTTCGATCTGGACGACGACGGCGTGATGCAGCAGCCGGTCGAGCAGCGCGGTGGCGACGACAGGATCGCCGAACACCTCGCCCCATTCGGCGAAGCCTCGGTTTTTAGGTGAGGATCATCGCACCCTTTTCGTAGCGGGCGTTGACGAGTTGGAAGAACAGGTTGGCGCCGCCCGGAGTGATGGGCAGGTAACCGATCTCGTCAACGATGAGCAGGCTGGTGCGGCTGTAGAAGCGGATCTTGTCGCGCAGCCGTCCCTCGCGCTCGGCCCGTGCCAGCGTTTCGATCAGCTCGGCCAGCGCCCGGTACACGCTGCGGCGGGCCTTCACGGCGGCGATGCCGAGGGCCGTGGCGAGGTGGCTTTTGCCGGTGCCGGGCGGGCCGAGCAGATGGACCACCTCGGCGCGGCCGACGAAGTCGAGCTGGGCGAGTGCCAGGATGCGGTTGCGATCGAGGGAGGGCTGGAAGGAGATGTCGAAGCCCTCAAGTGTCTTCGGCGGTGTCAGCCGCGCGGTCTTGAGCGCGACGCAGATGCGGCGGTTCTCACGGGTGGCGTGTTCCTCGGCGAGCAGGGTGTCGATGGCCTCCAGTGCGGAAATCTCGCCGCGCTCGAGCTGGCGCATGAGATGGTCGAGCGCCTCCAGCGCGCGGGGCATGCGCAGGCCGAGGAGACTGGTGCGGATGCTGTCGAGGGTGGCGGTCATCGTGCATCCCCTGCGGCGAGGCGGCGTCCCACGGCATCGTAGTAGCTCAGCGGCCGCCGGCCGATGCCCGGTCCCTTGGGGTCTGGTGCTGCGGCGGGCGGGGGTGCCTTGCGGTGCTGGGGATCGATGCGGCGCTGGTTCTTGCCCTCGATGACCGGGTGGGCGGCGATCAGTCGGCCCTCTTCGAAGATGCGCACCTCGCGGGGATGGTTCTGGACCTCCAGCACCCGGCGGCGGGTGGTGTCGGGGACGCTGTAGAGATTGCCGCCGACCGAGACCATGCCCTCGCGGCTGACGCGGCGCTCCACGGTCAGCACGGCGCTGCAGGGCCCGGCAGGGTGCGGGACGAGGGCGGGCTGCTCTTCGGCGAAGTGCTCGGCGACCACGCGTTGCGTCATGGCGTGGATGCGGGCGTTGGCGATGCCGGTGCGCCAGGTCTCGATGATCCTGCCCCGGATTGGTGGACACCCGTAGTAGGCTCTTGGAGCCAAGAGAGGAGTGTTCCTTGTCCCAGCAGAAGCGACGGATTTTTCCTGGGGCGTTCAAACGCCAAGCGGTCGATCGTGCGGTGACCAGCGGGCTTGGCATGCAGGCGGTTGCCGACGAACTGGGCGTTCATGTCACGGTGCTGCGGCGTTGGGTGCGCAAGGACCGCCACGCCGGAACGGCCCCGGGCCGGCGCCCCATCACGCAAGGGCCGGGGCCGTCTCCGGCGGATCTGGCAGCGGAGAATGCCCGGCTGAAACGCGAGCTGCAAAAGGCGCAGACTGAGCGCGACATCCTAAAACATATGGCCCGCCCCGTCTGCAAGGGTGATGTGGGATGGCCGTGTGGTCTGCATCAACGTATCCGGTCTCAGGGCGAGCCCTGACCAAGATGGATATCCGCGCATTCCAGTCCTCATAAAGCGCCGGCGTCGAGCGCCGCATTTAAGACCAGGCTTCCGGGATGCCGGGTCGACCATTGTGCCTTCTCCTCTTCACCGTACGCAGACGTCGTGAGCCGCTGGCGGTGTTTGCCGCCAACCGCTGATGGGGACGATCAGACGGCCACGAGGGCGTCCTGATCGAAGGTCCTGTCGTAACTGAGCACCGCCCAGGCGATACGCGCCAGCTTGGCTGCCAGTGCGACCACCACGACATTGGGATGCGATCGGGCAAGCAACGCCGTCAACCAGGCGCCCAGCTGGGTCGGCCTGGCCGCCAGATGGGGTAGTGCAGCACGGGCCCCATGGATGAGTTGCTTGCGCAGGTACCGGTTGCCCCGCTTGCTGATGCCAAGCAGCCTGGTTCTGCCGCCGGTCGAATGCTAGCGTGGTGTCAGCCCGAGCCAGCAAGCCAGATCACGCCCTTTTGCAAAGGCGCTGGTATCGCCGACCGCCGCCAACAATGCCGAGGCATTGATCACGCCGATCCCGGGGATCGTGGCAAGGCGTCTGGCCTGAGGGTCCTGGCGGGTTATCGCGGCGAACTCGTCATCGTAGGCCTTTATCCGGCGGTCGAGGTCAGCCCATTCCCCACGCAAGTCCTTCACCAACTCACCGGTCCGGGCGCTGAGTGCCACATCTCCGGCCATCATCGCGTCCAGCCGGCGCATCAGGGCTGTACGTCCTTTGGGCAGAACCACACCGCGTTCCAGCAAAACAGCGCGGAGCTGATTGGTCAGCGCCGTGCGTGCCTGGACCAGCCGGTCGCGTCCCCGATGGAGCGTCTGGAGATCGAGTTGCGCCTCGCTCTTGAGTGAGACGAACCGCATGGTCGGTCGCGTCGCCGCTTCCGCGATCGCCTCTGCGTCCCGGTCGTCGGTCTTCTGCGCTTTCACGTAGGGTTGGACGTATTCCGGTGACATCAGGCGGATCGTATGACCTTGCCCGGCGAGGGTTCGACCGAGAAAGTGCGCTCCGCAGCATGCTTCCATGGCAACGATGCAGCGTGGAAGCGACGTGGCAAACGCGATCACGCCGTCGCATGTCATGCGTTTGCGCATCACGACCGCGCCAGTGCTGTCCAATCCGGCAAGGCTGCAGGTGTTCTTGCCCAGGTCGATCCCAAGCACGGCAATGGCGGTTTTGGTCATCGGTCCTCTCCTCCAGGGTCCGACGCCACCATGGAGCCGGATGATGAGGGGCGGGCCATCCCATAAAAGCAGCGCTCATCTTCGGAACGGCCAACCGATGACCTTCGGCTTCGCGGATGAGCATCGTCACCTCTGGCCCGTGCGCACGGTGTGTGCGGTCCTCGGCCTGTCCGCCAGCGGCTACTACGCGTGGCGCAGGCGGCCGGAGAGCCCGCGGAGTGCCGAGAACCACGCCCTTCTGTCGGACATTCGCCGTGCCCATGCCGACAGCGGCGGATGCTATGGCTCCCAGCGCATCCATGCCGCATTGCGATCTGCCGGCCGGCGGGTCGGGCGGAACCGGATCGCCCGGCTGATGCGCCTGGACGGGCTGCGGGGGCTGGCCGCACTGCCCCGGCGAGAGCTCACGACCGACAGCCGTCACGGACATCCGATTGCCCCCGACAGGCTGCGGAGAGCTTTCGTCGCTACTGCGCCGAACCAGGTCTGGCTTGCCGACCTAACCAATATTCCGACAGGAGAAGGCTGGCTGTTCCTGGCCGCACTGATCGACGTGCACACGCGCAAAGTCGTCGGCTGGAGCATGCGCGAGACCTTGCGCGCCGATATCGCCCTGGACGCCCTGCAGATGGCCATCCAGCGCCAGAGGCCGCATCCCGGGCTGATCCATCATAGTGACAGGAGCGTCCAATACGCAGCCGATGTCTATCGCCAAGCCCTTGCAGATGCGCAAATTATTCCGTCGATGAGCCGTAAGGGCAACTGCCTGGACAACGCGCCCATGGAGAGTTTCTTCCACACCCTCAAGGTCGAACGCGTCCATCACCGGGTCTATGCCACCCGCGACGAGGCCCGCAGGGACCTGTTCGGATACATTGAGGGCTTCTACAACTCACGGCGGATCCATTCCGCCATCGGATATCGATCACCGGCAGACATGGAGCGCATGGCTGCCTGAAACCGTCCACTTTTTCAGGGCAAGATCAGGGTCTGACATGTCGAGCGTGGTGCGTCTGAGCGGTGATGCGCCGGCCGCCCGGTGCCGGCGCGACGAGGTCGTGCCCATCATGCTAGCCGCTGGTGCCCAGGGAATGCCTTCACGAGTCTCCGGTGCCTCCCTGCCCCTCAGTGGTGGGGGCGGACTGTTCAGCCTGCGCTAGCGTCGCCAACCCCTCTGCCACGCTCACCGGCGGAACCCAGCCCAGTGCTTGGCGGATTGGCGTCGGGTCGAGCCAAGCATCGCCCAGTAGGCGCGGCACCCAGTCCCTGCGTCCCGCCAACCGCAGCAGCAGGGCGAGCAGCCCCGGCGGCACGGGAACCATAGGTGGCTCCCGCTGGCTGAGTGCAGCGGCAATCCGCCGGATCAGCTCGGGCGTCGACAGATCCTCGCCATCGGAGACCTCGAAGACCTCGCCGGGGGCGGCCGGATGGTCCAGCGCCGCCAACACCGCAGAAGCTAGGTTGCCGACGTGGATCAGACTGCGCCGGTTCCGCACGGCGCCGAAGGGTAACGGCACCCCCCGCTGCACCACCCGCACCAGCCGCTCCATATTGGCGACGGCCCCCGGCCCGTAGACCAAGGGTGGGCGCAGCACGACCAGCGGCAGGCCGGTGCGCAGAGAAATCTCCCGCAGCGCCCGCTCGGCCGCGATCTTGCTCATCTCGTAGGGATGGAGGCGCCAGGCCGCCGCCTCGTCGATCTCGCCCGCCTCCAGCCGGCCCAACAGGGGCACCAGCGCGAAGGTGCTGAGATGGACGAAGCGCTCGAGGCCCACCCGCGCCGCCGCTTCAGCCAACGCTGCCGACAGGTCCAGATTGCCGGTACGGAACCCCGCAGTGCGTTCGGGGGCGGGGCGGCCCGGCGCGTGGACCTTGGCGGCCAGATGCACCAGCTTGTGCGCGCCCTCCAGCAGTCGCTCCCAGTCGGGCGGGCGGTCGGCCGGTAGGGTCAGCGCGTCGGCCGTGCCGGGCGGTGCAGGTCGGCCTCCCGATCGTTGCACGGCAACAACCCGGTCGCCGCGCGCTGCAAGTTCGGGCACTAAGGCCCTGCCGATGAAACCGCCGGCCCCGGTGACAAGAATAGTGGCCATCTGCCGCCCCTTCAACCGGCGCCAAGATTCTCTATTTTTACGGAAGCGGTGCCGACCCATACCGCCGATCAGGTGCAGCACGCCAACAGGTCCTCCCACTGGTCGAGCGCCTGAACGCAGCCGAATTCGGGTGGGATCTTAGGCTCCGCAGGTATCAGCGCCGCGCGCCGTCCGTCCACCATCAGGGACAAGAGCGCTTCGCCGAGCGCCACCACGCGGTCCGGCCCGCTTACCAGCACGCCATTCCATCCGGGACGGATCAGCAAATTGACGCCAAGACAGTCGGCGAAGCCGACCGCCGGCAGGCCGTGAGCCAGGGCCTCGATGAGAACCAGCCCTAGGCTCTCGTAGCTCGAAGGCAGGACGAAGAGCTGCGCAGCGGCGTATTGTGCCCCGATATTCTTCGTCGCCCCAGGCAGGACGACCCGATCGGTCAGCTGTGACTGCGCCACCAACTCCTCAAGGTGAGGTCGAAGATCTCCGTCACCGACGATGCGTAGGTACCAGTCGGGAACCGCCCCGGCGATCGATGCGAAGGCGCGGATCAGGGGTGGGAAATCTCTCTGCTCTCCAAACAGGCCGACCGAAAGCAGCATTTTGCGCGGGAGCTCGGAACCGATGGTGTCCGCCAGCGGCGTTGCAGGCTGCGAGACCGGGTTGGGAATCACCACCATTCGCTTGCGCAAGGACGGCGGGAACTCAGCGCGAATCTGGTCGGTCACCACCGTGATGCGCCGCACCAGAAGCGGACTCAGCCGCATTAGCCCCCGCTGCAGCGGGCGCCTGCTGAAGTGGGTCAGCCCAATGTGTTCGCTGGCGATCATCGGGACCCGCAGGCCCACCAACGCCAGGCCCAGCGGAATGAACATGGAGTGCATGAAGCCCATCACGATGTCCAGCGTGAGCTGCTGCACCGTGCGGCGCAGCGCGCCGATACGAGAGGCCGACTCCAGTAAGCGCGCCGGCTTGTAGGTTCGCCCGACCCCGAGCCTGACCCAGTCGACCGCAGGCGCCAAAGGATAGAAGGAGACCTGCTCCGGCCAATCGTAGGAGATTGCCGAAACCGCATGGCCGCGCGCCGCCAAACCGCTGGCAATCTCCACAAACACGATTTCCGCAACGCCCCCGGCCACCCCAAGCCCCTTAATGGCAATCGCGATCCTCATGGAGTCCACCGTGCCGCCGTCTACGGTTCCGACGGATGGTTGGCGAACAGAATTGCTAAGGATTAGGATCCCACTGCATGAGAGGCTCGCACAATGCCAAGTAGTCCTGGCCGCCCGGGGGCAACTATACAGATGCAAACGAATCGGTCAACCAACACCGGGACGGCGTTGAGTTTGAACCGCCCTGCCGCCAGCACTGCGGGGATATCACCCCCATCCATTAACACGAACTCGGCGACGTCTTAGTCGACAAGGCAGGGCCGCCCGCCGGGCGCCGACTCCAGATCGAAGCAGCAGATGCTGTAGGACGACATGCCCTCGGCGAACTCGCACCCCACGCGCAGGGCAGCTCAGGAACGGACACGAGGCTACGTCTCCGGCGATATGCCAGATTCCTCCTGCGGCTCCCGGCGACTAGATTCAACCCGCATTGCCCATGTGAGATCGGTGTTGCAGGCCGGTCGTTACCGATTCATGATTTGATTTCATGATGTTACGGCGCTCGGAGTGCGGGTTTCATGGCGTACCCGATGGGTGAAGCGACAACGGAGTCTCTTCGGGTCGATTTCGACCGCCGCGTGAAGCTGGAGTTCCATGGCTTGAAGGTCACGTCGGACGGCGGGCTGCTCACCAATCGGGAACTCGATGAAGTGCTGGGCCTGACGACGGCGGCTGCCGAATTGTTGCAGGATGGTCGGCGCGGGAAGAACGGTTGGCACGTCCATGTCGGAATGCTCCGCCAGTCCGTCTCTGGTCGCCTGGCCGGGTATGAAGACTCTAACGATGCAGACCGCCTGTCCAATGATCCGGCGATGCGCTGGATCGTCGGCGGCAAGGCCACGGATCGCGGCGCGGCCTCATCGAGCCAGATGGGCCGGTTCGAGACGCAATGGCTTGCCGACGACGCCAATCTCGCTGCGTTGGCCGAAGTTCCAGGAACCTGGATCGACCGGGTTCATGGTCGCAAGCCACCGAAGTCTATCGTGCTCGACATGGACAGCTCCGTCAGCCCGACCCATGGGGATCAGGAAGGCTCGGCCTACAACGGTCATTTCGGGTGCACCTGTTATCACCCACTGTTCGTGTTCAACCAGTTCGGCGACCTGGAGCGCTGTGCGCTGCGCTCTGGCAATGTCCACAGCGCCGACGGTTGGCGCGATGTGCTTGATCCCGTGGTTTCGCGGTATCGGGGCCGGACGATGCGCCGGTACTTTCGTGGCGACGCGGCCTTCGCCTCACCGGCCATCTACGACTACCTGGAAGCTGAGGGCTTCGGCTACGCGATCCGACTGCCGAGGAACCAGGTGCTCCAGGACCGCATTGGCCACCTGTTGCGCCGTCCGAGGGGCCGCCCACCACAGGAAGTCCGACGGCACTTCGCCAGCTTCAGCTACCGGGCCGCAAGCTGGAGCACGGCGCGGCTTGTTGTGGCGAAGGTCGAATGGCATCCGGGCGAGCTGTATTCAACGGCCGCGGAAACCGCTAGGCGGCAACTACGGCCATTTTCACCCTCCTCCACGGTTGAAGCTGGAGCTTCATGGACGGAGGGTCACGCCTGGTGATGGCTTAGTCGCATACGGCGAAACCAACGATGCGCTCTGTTGTGCTTCTATCTAGTATTGGCTCTCACGTAGCACCTGCTCCCAGATCTCCATCACGCGGTCTGAACCGCCCCGGTTTTGTCGGAGGCCCCAACTCCTGAGAAGATGGGGTTTTGACGAACAAGACGACGAATAGGTTTTCGCCAGAGGTGCGTGAGCGGGCGGTTCGGCTGGTGCTGGACCATGAAGATGAGCACTCCTCTCGCTGGGCGGCGATCCTGTCCATCGCCCCGTGGCCGGATATTCAACCACCGTTGACACCTTCCAGCTGCAGAAGCCGAGACTGTGGCGCAAAAGGCGGACGATGCAGGTCTGCACCGTGGTGTCGGGAAAGACCGCCTGGATGGCCTCGGGAAAGCCCTGCTGGCCATCGACGATGGCCAGCAGGATATCTTCCACGCCGTGGTTGTACAGCGAGGGCAATCATCTGACAGTGCCGCTCCGGGTTTGAGGGTCAGGCGGCGGCTTTATCGGTCTCAAGTGATGGGGCTTTGGTCTCCTTTGTTGTAGTGGGTATCGGGCGCCCATCGAGGAAAGCCCTTGCCGGTGTCCGGCCCCGCATGCCGCGTCCATGGTGGGGGCGCTTCTCGTTGTAGACGACCAGCCAGGCATCCAAGGCGGCCTGCATCTCCTCGACGGTTTCGAACCAGGTGCGTCGGCCTTCGACGCGGAAGTGCTCGTCCAGCAGGGTGCGGTGGAAGCGCTCGACGATGCCGTTGGATTGCGGCCGCCTGACCTTGGTGGTGCTGTGCTCGATGCCTTCCAGCTGCAGGAACAGCTCGTACGGGTGGCGGTCCGGTCTGCCGCAGAACTCCCGGCCATTGTCGGACAGCAGGTCTCCAGCCGGGTGTCGGCTGCCTCGAAGGCCGGCAACACGTCCTCGTTCATCAGGTGGACGGCGGTGATCGGCAGCTTGGAGGTGTAGAGCCGTGCCCAGCCGCGCCGTGAATGGCAGTCGATGGCGCTCTGCAGATAGGCTTTGCCGACCCCCCTTCAGGACGCCGACGAAGAAGGTGTCGACGGCGACCAGGCTGCCGGTGTGCGGCGCTTCGATATGGCGTTCGCGGAACTCCGGCGAGAAGCGCTCCAGCAGTTGGACCTGCTCGTCGGTGGCTTGCTCCAGGCGCAGCAGCCGGTCGTGCTTTGTCAACAGGCCATGGCGCATCCACACACCGCGGATGCCGCCGGCCGACACCTGCAGCCCCTGCAGCCGCAGTTCCTGTTCGACCCGCAGCTGGCCGTGGCAGGGATGGGCCAGCGCGTGGTCCAACACCGCCACCTCGATCTCGGCCGGCACCCGGTTGGGATGCGGCCCCCGCGGGCCGGGCAGGCGGTCGATCAGCCCCTCCGCACCATAGGTCTGGAAGTTGCGGCGGATCTCGTAGAACTGCTGGCGCGAGTAGCCCATGATCGCACAGGCCTTGGAAACGTTGTTCAGCTCCTGGGCCAGTTGCAGCATCGACAGCTTGCGGCGTGCTACCTTGTCTTTCGTGGTGTCAACGGCGGTTGAATATCCGGCCACGGGGCGGCGCGAATACGTCCAGGTCCTGCGCCTGCTGGAGACCTTCGGCCTCGACGACCTGCATGCCGCCGTGAAGCGGGCACTGCAGCTGGGCGCCGTCGGCTTCGACGCCGTCAAGCACCTGGCCTTGTGCCAAGTCGAGAAGCGGCCGCCGAAGCTGGACCTCGACGTCTATCCCTATCTGCCGCGCGCCACCGTCGCGACCACCTCGGCGGCCAGCTACATGTGCTTGGTGTCGGGCGATGCGGCATGAGCGACGCGCCGCAGATCCTGCTCGCCCATCACCTGAAGACG
>JAGQRL010000282.1 GCA_020425485.1 Rhodospirillaceae bacterium | reverse complement strand
CTCCGCTTCATTCCCCTGGCGGAGCTGGAGGCCGAAGGCTACGGCGAGTTCATCCCCCAGGTGGAAGAGGCCGCGCGGGGCTAGGCCCCCTGCGCAGCACCCGCCCGCTACAGCTCCCCGGCCTCCTCCAGCACCTTGCGGGCGACGCGGAAGCATTCCAGCGCCATCGGCACGCCGCAGTAGATGCCGACCACGTGGATGGCGGCACGGATCTGCTCCTTGGTCACGCCGTTCTTCAGGGCGCCGCGGCAATGCACTTCCCATTCGTGCATGCGGCCCAGTGCGCCGATCATCGCCAGGTTCATCAGCGAGCGCGTCTTGGCGTCGATGGCGTCGTCGCCCCAGCCGAAGCCCCAGGCCCAGGCGGTCATGGCTTCCTGGAACGGCCGGGTGAACTCGTCCGCCGCCGCCAGGTTCCTTTCCACATACTCGGCCCCCAGCGTCGCCTTGCGCTGGGCCAGGCCCTTTTCGAACAGGTCGTGTTGGTCCATGGGGTCCCTCCGGATGATCTGCCGCCATCCTAGGGCATTTTCTGGTCAGTCTGCACCGGCCCGCTCCCTCACCCGGCCGCCCAAGCCATTGTAAAATATTAGGCGGCCGGGTGGGGGAGCGGGCGGGAAGCGCCCCTGGAAGATGGGACACCATCGGGCCATGGGTGCTGGGATCAGGCGAGGCGGGTGCGCCGCGGGGCGACCAGGCAGGCGATCCACAGGATGGCGCCGGCCACCGTGGCGATCATGCCGGCGGCACTGACGGAGTTGGCAGCCCCCAGCCACACCGGCCCATAGCCGGCCAGCACATAGCCCAGCACGGCGGAGACGACGGCGAACAGCACGCTCCAGGCCACCTGGCGGCCCAGCCGGTCGGTCATCAGCCGGGCGGCGGCGGGCGGGCAGACGAACATGGCGATGACGATGATGGAGCCCACGGCATCGAAGGCGGCAACGGCGGCGATGGCCGTCAGCACCACCAGCGCCCCGCCGAGCAGCCGCGTGGGCACCCCCACCGTGCGGGCGAAGTCGGCATCGAAGGTGGACATCGCCAGCTCCTTCCACAAGAGCGCCAGGAACAGGCCGATCGCCAGCGTGACGATGGCCAGCCGCGGCAGTTGCGGCGGCAGCCCGGCCAGCGCCTCGGGGTCGAGCAGCGAGCCCCAGCCGGTGGCATCGAACCAGATCAGGCTTTCCAGGTTGCCGTTGAGCGCATGCTCCACATCCAGGTGGACCGAACTGGTGTCCGACTGCTCCAGCAGCAGCACGCCGGCGGCGAACAGGGTGGTGAACACCAGGCCCATGGCGGCCCCCGGCTCCACCCGGCCAAGCCGCTTCACCGCCTCGATCATCAGCACCGCAACGATGGCGGCCGCCCCCGCCCCCAGCATCATCGGCCAGGCGGTGACGGTGCCGGTGACCAGGAAGGCCACGACGATGCCGGGCAGCACCACATGGCTGATGGCATCGCCGATCAGGGCCTGGCGGCGCAGCAGCAGGAAGTTGCCGGGCAAGGCACAGGCGACGGCCGACAGGATGCCGATCAGCATCGGCGTCAGGCTGAGCTGGACGAATTCCGCCCCCATCACGCCAGTCCTTCCGGGCTCGGCAACCGGCGGTCCACCTCGGCGATTTCGTCGGCCGTCAGCAGGTCTTCCAGCGGGGTCAGGCCGTCATAGCGCTCCAGCACCGGGTCGTCGGCGCGCTCGCGCCGCACCAGCGACCAGCGGGCCTCATCCAGGGCCGCCTTGGCTGCCGCCGCCCGGCCTTCCAGCGTGGCCACGCCGTCGCGCCGGATGAAGCCGCCACGGCGCAGCACCCGCAGCGTCAGGCCGTCATAGATCGGCTCGCCGCGCACCAAGGCCAGCAGCCCCTGGCGGCGGTGCACCTGGCGCTGGAAGCGCCAGCGCCTCAGTGCCGCAGACACCACGCCGCGCACCGGCGAGAACAGGGCGGAGACGAGGAAGGCGCCAAAGGCCGTCAGCACGATGATCGGTCCCGTCGGCAGGGCCGTGGCGGTGGCCGAAACCGCCGCCCCCAGATAGCCCGAGAGGCCGCCGAACAGCACCGCCAGCAGCACCATGCGGCTCACCCGGTCGGTCCAGAACCGCGCGGCGACGGGCGGGATGATCAGCAGAGCCACCACCAGGATCAGCCCCACCACCTTCAGCCCGATCACGGTGACCAGCAGCGCCAGGCCCATGGCCGCCAGATCGGTGCGCCGCACGTTCACCCCGGTGGTGGCGGCGAAGTCCGGGTCGAAGGCCACCAGCGTCATCGGCCGGCGCAGCGCGAACACCAGCACCGCCAGCAGGGCAGCGGCGACGGCGATGGTGACGGCTTCGCTGGTCAGCATGCCGGCGGTGGAGCCCAGCAGGAAGCTCTGCAAGCCCGCCTGGCGGCCGGTGGACAGCGTCTGGATCACCGTCAGCAATACGATGCCGAGGCCGAAGAACACCGACAGCACGGCGCCGATGGCGGCATCCTCGCTCAGCCGGGTGCGCCGGGCGATCCATTCCACCATGACGAGGCCGATCAGCGAGGACAGGGCCGATCCCAGCAGCAGGCCCGGCAGCCAGCGGCCGTCGCCCCCAAGCGCCACCATGGCGAGGAAGGCCAGGCACACGCCGGGCAGGGTGGAGTGGCTGACGGCATCGGAAATCAGCGAGCGGCGGCGCAGGAAGATGAAGCTGCCGGCCCCGCCGGCGGCAGCCCCCAGCAGCCCAGCGCCGATGGCCACCAGTGCTGAGTTGTAGCCGCCCTGCAGGGTGAGCGCCTGGAGGAAGTGGTCGAACGGCGTCATCGCGCGGGCACCTCAGGCACCGCCGGCAGCTCAGGCGCCGCGGCCCAGCGCCAGCTCTTCCACATGCGCGGTGGCCAGGCGGCCGCCATAGGTGTGCTGCAGGTTGTCCGCGGTGAAGGTGGTTTCCACCGGCCCTTCGGCGATCTTCGACAGGTTGATCAGCAGCACCCGGTCGAAATACTGCGCCACGGTGGAAAGGTCGTGGTGCACGCACACCACCGTGCGCCCGGCCGCCTTCACCTCCTGGAGCACGGCGATGATCGCCCGCTCCGTGGCGGCATCGACACCGGCCAGCGGCTCGTCCAGCAGGTAGAGGTCGGCGTCCTGGGCGAGTGCGCGGGCGAGGAACACGCGCTGCTGCTGACCGCCGGAAAGCTGGCCGATCTGCCGCTCGGCGAACTCCGCCATGTTCACCCGCTCCAAGCAGGCCATGGCGGTTTCCCGGTGGCGGCGGCCGGCCAGCCGGATCCAGCCGATCTTGCGGTAGAGGCCCATCAGCACGACGTCGATCACGCGGGCGGGGAAGTCCCAGTCGACGCTGGCGCGCTGGGGCACATAGGCCACGCGGTGGCGCGCTTCCTTGAAGGGCCGGCCGAACACCGTGACCTCGCCGGACAGGCGCGGCACCACGCCCAGCGCCCCCTTCAGCAGCGAGGATTTGCCGGCACCGTTGGGGCCGACGATGGCGGTCATGGAGCCGGCCGGCAGGGTGGCGTCCACGGAAAACACCGCTGCCTTGGCGCCATAGCTCACCGACAGGCCGCGGATCGCCAGAGCGGCGTCCTTGCGGCCGTCCTCCACCAACTCACCTGAGCGTGCGATCAGTTCCACCGGTGCCATCTGCGTCTACCCTTCCCTCACTCCCGTTCTCTCAGTTGCCTCAGGTGCCCGAAGCCAGGCGGCCCTGCATGCCATCGGCCGGGGCGGTGCCGCCCAGGGCCCGGGCGATGGCCGTGATGTTGTGGTCGATCATGCCGATATACGTGCCTTCGTAGGTGCCCGGTTCACCCATGGCGTCGGAGAACAGCTCCGCCCCCACGGTGACCTGATGGCCTTCGGCTTCCGCCCCTTCGATCAACGCGCGGATATTGCGATCGGACACCGAACTTTCGATGAAGACGGCGCCGACGTTGCGGCCCACCAGGGTGTCCACCAGTTCCTCGATGCGCCGGAGGCCGGCTTCGCTTTCGGTGGAGATGCCCTGGATGCCCAGCACCTCGAACCCGTAGGCCCGGCCGAAATAGCGGAACGCGTCGTGGGCGGTCACCAGCACCCGGTGTTCCGGCGGCACGCTGGCCAGCACCTCGCGGCCGTAGTCCGCCAGGTCCTCGATCTCCGCCAGATGCGCCGCTGCGTTGGCGGCATAGATGTCGGCCCCCTCGGCATCGGCCTCGGTCAGCGCGTCGCGCACCGCCTCCACCACATGGGGCCACAGGTTGGGGTCCATCCACACATGGGGATCGAAGCGGTTTTCGTAGGTGTCGTGGGCCAGCCGGTCGTCCATTGGCACCGCTTCGCCCACCGCCACAACGGGCATGCGCCGCGTCAGCTCCAGCATGAATTCCTCAAGCTGGGCTTCCAGGTAGAGCCCGTGCCACAGCACCAGGTCCGCCTGCGTCATCGCCACGATGTCGCTGCGCGTCTGCCGGTAGGAATGGGGATCGACGCCCGGCCCCATCAGGGCCGTCACCGTCACCCGGTCGCCGCCCACCTGGCGCGCGGCATCGGCGATCATCGAGGTGGTGGCCACCACAGACAGGGTCTGTGCCGCCGCAGCGGACACGCCAACCAGGCACAGCGCCGCCACGGTGAGTGCTACGCCACCGATCCGCCGCCCCCAGGTTGCGATGCACAGAAACACAGGCCACCCTCACATTACAAAGATGTGACACTCTTGGTATGTCCGGCCTCAAGGATAGTCGTATGGCACAGAAAGTTAGTCAAGGCTAAATTGCCAAACCCTGCTTTCTCTGGCAAACAGGCTTGCGCGGATAGCGTGCCATGGCCCATGTGACAGAGACCCGCCGGTTCCACCGGATCGGAGGCCCCGCGCCGTGAACGATCAGCAAGACGCCCACCAGCATCCGGGCGACGATCTGCCGCCCGCCGAGGTGCATGCCCAGATGTTCGCGCGGCTGCGCGAAGCGCATGCCACCGAGGTGCTGGAAGACTATGTGGAGATGATCGCCGACCTGATCGACGGCGAGGGCGAGGCGCGTGCGGTCGACCTGTCGGAACGCTTCGGGGTTACCGCCGCCACCGTCAACAGCACGGTGAAGCGCCTGGAACGCCACGGCTACGTAACCTCCAAGCCCTATCGCGCCATCTTCCTCACCGACAAGGGGCGCGAGCTGGCCGTGCGCTGCCGCGAGCGCCACCGGCTGGTGTTCACCTTCCTCCTGGCCCTGGGCGTGGAGCACGACGTGGCCGCGGCCGATGCCGAGGGCATGGAGCACCATGTGAGCGAGGAGACGCTGGCGGCCTTCGAGCGCCACCTGAAGGCGTGGAGCGCATCCTGAGCGGGCCGGCAGCGCCCCGTCTGCCACCCTTGCCGCCACCCCTGCCGCCGCCCCCCGACGAAACGGCAATCCGGTGCGCCCTGCACGGCGCCTGGTCGCGGCAGACCGCCGCCCAATGGCTGCCTGAGAACCCCGCACGCGGGCAATGCAATGTGACCGCCGCGGTGATCTTCGATCTTTTCGGCGGGCAGATCCTGCGCACCCGCCTTGGCGATGCCTGGCACTACTACAATCGCTTCAGCGATCTGCGCATCGATTTCACCGACAGCCAGTTCGCGGCCCCCGGCGCGCTGTTTGCACCACCGATCGCCTATGACGACGAAGTCACCACCAGGGCCGCGGCGATGGCGGGCGTTGCCGAGCGGGAACATGCAGTGCTTCGCCACGCGCTCATTTCGGCGTTGGGCGGCCCCCTGGACGATCCCCTGGCCGATCCCACCGCGTAGCCGTCAGGCGCCGGCCAGCTTTCCTCGTCAGCGCAGGCCGCGCGGGGCGCCGCTGGGGCCCACCAGCGGCGGTGCCCCGCGCACCGACAGCGTGGGCCAGCTCGGCTGGCTGAGCTGCAGGTGCACGCGCATCAGGTCGGCCGCCGCCTCCATGCGCCCGCGTTCCACCTGTTCCAGCACACGCAGGTGCTCGCGGGTCGATTCGCGCAGCCGGTTCACCGGTGCCGGGCTTTGGAAGCTGGGGGCGCGGCGCATCTTCAGGTGGTCCAGCAGGTCTGAGCGCAGGAAGCGGTTGGCACAGCCTTCCGCCAGGGTTTCGTGGAAGGCCCGGTCCACTTCGTCGAACAGGGCGGTGTCGAAGCCCGCATCGGCGGCGAGCAGAAGCTGGTCCATGCGCGCGCGCAAGTCGGCCAGGCGCGGCCGGTCGGCGGTGAAGCCGGGCTCCAGCAGGCAGGCCGGTTCGGCCAGCAGGCGGTAGCGGTAGCTGTCCGCCAGCGCCGACGGGCCGTCCAGCATCGGCCGGAAGTGCCAGCGCTGGCCGGCACCGCGCTCCACCAGCCGGTCTTCGGCCAGCCGCGCCAGGGTTTTTGCCACCGGCGGGCGCGCTTCGCCGTAGCGGCGCATCAGTTCCGGGATGGTCACCTGTTCCGACAGCCGGCGGGCCACCCGGTCGCGCAGGATGCGGGTGCGCAGGTCCTCCCCGGCGCCGGATTGCGCGCCGGACTGGGAGCGCGCCTCGCGCAGCGCCACCGGATCGGCGCTGAGCACGTAGCCGCGGCCGGGGCGGAAGGCCACCGCCCCCTCGCCTTCCAGCACGCCCAGCGCCGCCCGCGCCAGGGTGCGGGACACCGCACAGCGCGAGGCCACCCACTGTTCGGGCAGATGGTCGCCGATGCGCGTGCCGGCCTGGCGGATCTCGTCCACCAGGCGGTCGGCCAGATCCAGGTGGCTTTGGCGCGGCGGCAGGCTGGCGCTCGGCATGCTCTCGCGGGCTCGCTGCGGCACGGGGCAGCAGATGTACGGATTGACAATAAAATACCATAGACCCCATGCTCGACCGGAGACAATGACCGGGACCTTGGCGCCCCCGAAAACGGTCCCGGCGGCATCGCCAACAGGGAGTTTCGGCAATGGCACAGATCACGCGCGCGCTGGCGGGCACGGCCCTTCTAACGCTGGCCTTCGGCGGCCCGGCGGCGGCCCAGTCGCTGGTCATCTCCAACTGGGACGGCTACATGCCGGAAGACCTGCTGGACCGGTTCACCGAGGCCACGGGCATCGAGGCGGAGCTGTCCGTCCACGCCACCAACGAGGAGATCATGGGCCGCCTGGTGGCCGGCGGCGGCCAAGGGTTCGATGTGGTGTTCGTCTCCTCCCCCTTCGCCGAAGCGCTGCACGCGCTGGGCCTGACGGCGGAGCTGAACCACGACCTGATCCCCAACGCCGCCAACCTGTACGCCGAAGCCCAGAACCTGGAATACGACCCCGGCAACACCTTCTCCATGCCCTATGCCTGGGGCACCACCGGCTTGTGCTACCGCGCCGATCTGGTGGACGAAGCGCCGACGAGCTGGGACGACCTGCTCGACCCGCCGGAAAGCCTGGCCGGCGAGGTCACCATGCTGTCCACCGACCGCTGGCTGATGGCCGCCGGGCTGCTGGCGCTGGGCTATTCGGTGAACGACACCGATCCCGCGCATATCGACGAAGCGCGCGACCTGCTGATTTCCGCCACCGACACCCTGCTGGCCTTCGACGACACCACCTTCTACTCCCGCCTGGTGTCCGGCGAAGCCTCGCTCGCCCATGCCTGGGACGGCTGGTGCAACTACGGCACGGCGGAAGATCCCAACATCCTGTTCGTGGTGCCCGAGGAAGGCTCGGACCTGTGGGTCGACACCATGGTGATCATGGCCAGCTCGGAAAACCAGGAAGCCGCCCACGCCTTCCTCGACTTCGTGCTGGATGCCGACAATCACCGCTGGGTGGCGGAAAACATCCTCTACAAGGTGCCCAACGAAGCGGCCATGGCTGGGCTTGACCCCGCACTGGTGGAAGCCTTCCCCAATCTCGGCATGACGCCCGCCGAATTGCTGGCGATGGAGCAGCTCCGCGACCTCGGCGAAGCCCAGCGGGACTACACCCGCGCGGTGACGGAGATCATGGCGGCCCAGTGAGGCATCGCCTCCCTCCCGCCCTGGGAGACCGGGTGGCACCCCCTCGCCACCCGGTCCTTTCTTGCTAAAAAGTTCTGAGTTGTTCCCTGCCGTCACCGATCCCGGATGGCCCGGAGGCCGATGAGCACCGCCCGTACCCGCACCCTGCTGTTCCTCGCCCCCGGCCTTGGCTGGCTGGCGCTGTTCATGCTGGTGCCCGTGGGCATCGTCATCGCCGACAGTTTCTTCCAGCGCGGCGTCTATGGCGGTGTCGTCTACACCTTCACCTTCGAGAACTTCGCCCGCGCCTTCGATCCGCTCTATGCCGGGGTGCTGCTGACCAGTGCCAAGATCGCCGGGCTGGCCACGCTGGCCGCCGTGCTCATCGGCTATCCGGCCGCCTACGCCATCGCCCGCGGGCCGAAGCGCCGCCAGCCGCTGCTGCTGTTCCTGGTGATGCTGCCCTTCTGGTCCAACTACCTGATCCGCACCTATGCCTGGATCGTGCTGCTCAACCGCGAAGGGCTGCTCAACCAGGGCTTGCGCGTGCTGGGCTATGAGGGCGAGCCCATCAACATGCTGTACACCGATGCCACCGTGGTGGTGGGGCTGGTGTACAACTACCTGCCCTTCGTGATCCTGGCGATCTACGCCTCGCTGTCGCGGCTGTCGGGCGACCTGTGGGAGGTCTCCAGCGACCTTGGCGCCAGCCCGTTCGACACCTTCCGCCGGGTGATCCTGCCGCTCAGCCTGCCCGGCATCGCCGCCGGGGCGGTGTTCGTGTTCGTGCTGTCCATCGGCAACTTCGTCACGCCGGACCTGCTGGGCGGCGGCCGCGTGCAGATGGTGGGCAACCTGATCTACGACCAGTTCCTCTCGGCGCGGGACTGGCCGTTCGGCTCCGCCCTCTCGTTCCTGCTCATCGGCATCATGATGGCGCTGTTGTTCGCCCAGGCGCTGGTGGTCAGCCGCAGCCAGGGGGAACACCATGGCTGACGCGACCGCTCCCCCGGCACCGGCCCGGCGCCGGCGGCCCGTGGGCCTGCGGGTGCTGCGCGGCCACCTGTGGCTGGTCTACGGCTTCCTCTACGTGCCCATCGCGGTGCTGGTGCTGCTGTCCTTCAACCGCGCCGGCCTGCCCACCGCGTGGGGCGGCTTTTCCGTCCACTGGTATGGCGAGCTGGCGGCCAACACGGCGATCCAGCGCGCCGCCCTCAACACGCTGATCGTTGCGGTCTCCTCCACCCTCATCGCCAGCCTGCTGGGCACCCTGCTGGCCCTGGCGGTGGAACGGCGGCAGCGCCGCTCCGGCCTGCTCGATGCCGTGCTGTTCGCGCCGATGATCATCCCGGACATCATCCTCGCCATCGCGCTCCTCAGCTTCTTCACGCTGATGCGGGTGACGCTGGGGCTGCACACCATCGTGATCGCCCATGTGGTGTTCAACATCGCCTTCGTGTGCGCGGTGGTGCGCACCCGGCTGAAGCATTTCGACTACGCCATCGTGGAAGCCTCCATCGACCTGGGGGCGGGTGAGTTCACCACCTTCCGCCGCGTCACCCTGCCGGCCATCTTTCCCGGCGTGCTGGCGGCTGCCCTGCTGGCCTTCACCTTGTCGGTGGACGAATTCATCATCGCCTTCTTCACGGCCGGTGCCGGCCAGTCCTCCACCACCCTGCCGATGCAGATCTTCTCGATGATCCGCTTCGGCGTGACGCCGGAAATCAACGCGCTTGCCACCATCGTCATGCTGGTCAGCTTCACCGTGCTGTTCACCGCCCAGCGCATGAACCGCGGTGTGATCGGAGCCGACGCATGACCGCCCACATCGCCAAGGCGACCGCACCCGCCACCCCGCCGTCGCTGGAAAAGCCGACGGCCGAGGCGGCCCCGCTGCTGACCATCGAAGGCGTCACCAAGCTGTTCCCCGGCGTTACGGCGCTGGACAGCGTGGAGCTGGCGATCCGCCCCAACGAGTTCTTCGCGCTGCTGGGGCCGTCCGGCTGCGGCAAGACCACGCTGCTGCGCATCCTGGCGGGGTTCGAGGCGCCATCCACCGGCCGCGTGCTGCTGGAAGACCGGGAGATCACCCATCTCAGCCCCAACCGGCGGCCGCTCAACATGATGTTCCAGTCCTATGCGCTGTTCCCGCACATGTCGGTGCGCCAGAACATCGCCTACGGGCTGGAAATGGACCGCGTGCCGCCGGCCGAACGGCGCCGCCGGGTCGATGAGATCCTCGCCACCACCCACCTGACGGCGGAAGCCGACCGCCGGCCCGACCACCTGTCCGGCGGCCAGCGCCAGCGCGTCGCCCTCGCCCGCGCCCTGGTGAAGCGCCCCCGCGTGCTGCTGCTGGACGAGCCCCTGGCGGCACTGGACAAGAAACTGCGCGAGCGCATGCAGATGGAGCTGAAGCGCCTGCAGCACGACACCGGCATCACCTTTGTCGTCGTCACCCACGACCAGGAAG
>JAGQRL010000025.1 GCA_020425485.1 Rhodospirillaceae bacterium | reverse complement strand
GTTTCCCGCTCCACCCGGTGCAGATCGACGAAGTGGCGGACGTCGCCGCCCTTGCGCGCGCTCATGCCGGCACCGGCTTGGCTGCGGTCACGGCCATCTCGCGGCAGGTGGCGCCCAGAACTTCCATGGCCAGATCGACCTCGTCCTCGGTGATGATCAGCGGCGGCAGCAGGCGCACCACATTGTCGGCGGCCGGTACGGACAGCATGCCGCGGTGGCGCAGGGCGGCCACGAAATCGGCGTTGGAGCCGACCGGCTTCAGCCCGAGCATCAGCCCCGCACCGCGCAGTTCCGCCAGCACCGTGGGCCAGCGTTCCACCAGCGTTTCCAGGCGATGCCAGAGGATGCGGGCCACCCGGTCCACCTCCTCCAGGAAGCCCGGCTCCAGGATCACGTCCAGCACCGCATTGCCCACCGCCATGGCCAGCGGGTTGCCGCCATAGGTGGTGCCGTGGGTGCCGGGCACCATGCCGGCCGCAGCCTTTTCCGTCGCCAGGCAGGCGCCGAACGGGAAGCCGCCGCCGATGCCCTTGGCGGCGCACAGGATGTCCGGCGTCACGCCCGCCCATTCGTGGGCGAACAGCTTGCCGGTACGGCCGTAGCCGCACTGGATCTCATCGAAGTAGAGCAGCACGCCGAACTCGTCGGCGAGCGCGCGCAGCGACCTGAGATAGTCCAGCGAGCTGGCCCGGATGCCGCCTTCGCCCTGCACCGGTTCCACGCAGATGGCGGCGGTTTCGTCGGTCACCGCCATGCGCAGCTCGTTCAAGTTGCCGAAGGCCACCTGGTCGAAGCCGTCGGCCATGGGGCCGAAGCCGGCCACCAGCTTCTCCGTCTTCGCCGCGGCGATGGCCGCCAGCGTGCGCCCATGGAAGGCGCCGCCCACGGTGATCACCCGCCAGCGCTTCGGGTTGCCGTTGTGGCTGTGGTACTTGCGCGCCACCTTCACGCCGCACTCCCACGCCTCCACCCCGGAATTGGTGAAGAACACGGTGTCGGCGAAGCTGTTGGCCACCAGGCGGCTCGCCAGCTTTTCCTGGCCGGTCACGCGGAACAGGTTGGAGGTGTGCCAGACGAGTTGGGCCTGGCCGACCAGGGCCGCCACCAGGTGCGGGTGGCCATGGCCCAGGCTGGTCACCGCGATGCCAGAGGCGAAATCGAGATAGCGTCGGCCTTCCGTGTCGAACAGATAAGCGCCCTCACCCCGTTCGAACGCCACATCGGCGCGTGCGTAGGTCGGCATAACCGCCGGTATCATGTGAGAACCTCCATTGGTCCGCCCGCCGCGGTTGCGGTGGGGGATACGACACGAAAGGACTGGTATAGCCAGACGCTACGAGGCGCGCAAAGCCCCGTGCCGGTCTGGCCGGGTTGACCCAAAGTCGGGAGCAGCGGGACTCAGTCGTCCCGCTGGGTTCGCTCCATGCGCTCGTGGCGCTCCTGGGCCTCGATGCTGAGCGTGGCGATGGGCCGGGCATCGAGCCGGCGAATGGCGATGGGTTCGCCGGTTTCTTCGCAATAGCCGTAGCTGCCGTCGGCCACCCGCTCCAGCGCGGCATCGATCTTGGCAACCAGCTTGCGTTCGCGATCGCGCGTGCGCAGTTCCAGCGAGCGGTCGGTCTCCGCCGACGCCCGGTCCGCAATGTCGGGTTCCTGGAGACCGCTTTCCTTCAGGTGCTCCAGCGTCTCCGACGACTCTTCGACCAGCTCCGCGCGCCACCTGAGCAGCTTCTGCCGGAAGTATTCCAGCATGCGCGGGTTCATGAACTGCTCGCTCTCGCTGGGGCGATACGCGCCGTTCATAGCCGCAGTGTCCATCGTTGCGTCTAACCCCAATCCAGGGCGATCCGACCTCGGCCGGCCGCCGGCGGTTGCCAATTTGGCGCGGAGTATATGCAGATGGCCTTGGCCGGACAATCACCGACCGCAGCAAAATGCTGCGGCAAAGCGTTGGATTTTCAACGGTTTCATGAAGCGGTTCGGAGGGGAGCCGGAATACACGCGCTACGCGTATCGATCTCTCAGCTTTGGCGCTCCCACTTCGCCAGCTCCACCTGGGCCCTGAGATCGATTTCGTCGAGGATCTCGGTGAGCCGCGGATCGTCCACGGCGGCCCGCTGGCTGCGCACCCGCTGGGCGATGGCCTGCAACCGTTCGGCGGGGATGCGGCCGATCATGATGTCGCGCCTGAGCTCTTCCAGCCCGGCCAGCAGATCCTCGGCCCGGGCCACCGCCTTGCGCCGCCCGGTGGTGGGGTCGTCCACCTCCTGGAGCGCCCACAGGGCATCGACCGGGCGGGGAGCGGTAACCGGAGCCGGCCCCCCCGTTTCGTCGGATCGTTCGATCTCGGAAAGCTGATCGGCGAAGCCGCTGCCGCCGCTGCGGCGCTTCTTCTGGATCGACCCACCCGGCCCGACCGTCTTCGGCCCGTCGACTTTCATGGCAAACTTCCGGTGGCCAGCATCTCTATTAGTATAGAGGGCCATGGCCGCCCGGTTTCAATGGCCGTCATCATCTGACGCAGGCCCAAGCACCGGGTAGCTGTTGCCGGTGGGCGGTTTCAACGGGCCGAGAACTGGGCAGAAACTGCCGGGCCACCACGGCAAATCGGTGTACAGGCGGCCGAAGTCCTGGGCGACTCGCGGCTTCGGCGGTTGGCACCGGGCTTGCACATCGGGGGGAGCTACCGCCTGGAGGCTCCACCGATGCCGTGCCGAGTTCGCTCCCTCTTCCGCGCCGCCCTCACCGCCGCCCTCATCGTTGTGGCGGTGGTGCACCCGGCCGCCGCACAGACTCGGATCAAGGACATCGTCGATGTCGAGGGCGTGCGCGACAACCTGCTGGTGGGCTACGGCCTGGTGGTCGGCCTTGCCGGCACCGGCGACGGGCTGAACGGCTCGCCGTTCACCGAGCAGAGCCTGATCGGCATGCTGGAGCGCCTCGGCGTCAACGTCCGCGAGCAGAACCTGGACACCGACAACGTGGCCGCCGTGATGGTGACGGCGACGCTGCCGGCCTTTTCCCGCCAGGGCAGCCGCGTCGACGTGACCGTCGCCTCGCTGGGCGATGCCGACAGCCTGCTCGGCGGCCAGCTGCTGGTCACCCCGCTGTTGGGCGCCGATGGCGAGGTCTACGCCGTTGCCCAGGGCAGCCTGGCGGTGGGCGGCTTCGCGGTGCAGGGCCAGGCCCAGGAAGTCAGCCAGGGCGTGCCCACCACCGGCCGCATCCCCAACGGTGCCATCGTGGAACGCGAGGTGCCGTTTGCATTGTCGGAGCTGGGCGACATTCGCCTCGCCCTGCACGACCCCGATTTCACCACCGCCCAGCGCATCCAGGATGCCATCAATTCCCAGCTCGGCAGCGGCGTGGCGGTGGCCACCGATCCGTCGACCGTCGTCGTCAATCCGCTGGCGGCCGGCACCGTCGACCTGGTGCGGCTGATGACGCAGATCGAGCAGATCCGCGTGACGCCCGACCAGGCCGCCCGCGTGGTCATCGACGAACGCACCGGCACCATCGTGATCGGCGAGAACGTGCGCATCAGCACCGTCGCCATCGCCCAGGGCAACCTGACGGTGCGGATCACCGAAACTCCGCAGGTGTCCCAGCCCAACCCGCTGTCGGAAACCGGCACCACCGTGATCGTGCCGCGCACCCAGATCGACGTGGACACCGATGCGGAAAACCGGCTCGGCATCGTCCGCGAAAGCGTCAGCCTGCAGGACCTGGTGCAGGGGCTGAACGCGCTCGGCGTGGGGCCGCGCGACATGATCTCCATCCTCCAGGCGATCGAAGCGGCGGGTGCGCTGCAAGCCACCATCGAGCTGATCTGAGGCCGGGGGAAGCGCTGCCATGACCACCGTCGCCCTGCCTGCCGGCTTCGATATCGCCCTGCTCAACCGGGACGTCGCCACCTCCGGCGCCACCGCCACGCCGTCCGCCATCCACAACGAGGCGGCGGCCCGCGAAGCCGCCGAATCGTTCGAAGCCCAGTTCCTCGCCCAGATGCTGGGGCACATGTTCACCGGCATCTCCACCGACGGGCCGTTCGGCGGCGGCCGGTCCGAAGAAATCTGGCGATCGCAGATGATCGAACAGCACGGCCAGCTCATCGCCCGCTCCGGCGGCGTCGGCATCGCCGACGAGGTGATGGCCGAAATCCTCAGGGTTCAGGAGGTCACCGATGACAACTCTGTATGACCAGCTTGCCGACGCGGTGGACCTGGCCGAGGAGCTGATTGCGCTGCTCGATGCCGAGACGGCGGCGGT
>JAGQRL010000281.1:6570-9502 GCA_020425485.1 Rhodospirillaceae bacterium | reverse complement strand
ATCAGGAACATGGTGCCGCCGACGATGGTGATGACGGTGGAGGCCTGGAAGAACACGCCTGGGTTCATCACCACGCTTTGGCCGCCGCTCTCGTTCAGTCCCTGCAAACCCACGGCAAGCCCGTACGCTTGCACGGTGGCCAGCAGTACGGTGGCATAGCGGGTGTACTGGTTGAGCTTCTTGCGGCCGCTTTCGCCCTCCTTCTTCAGCTGGTCGAGGCGCGGCGACACCGCGGTCATGAGCTGGATGATGATGGAGGCCGAGATGTACGGCATGATGTTGAGCGCAAAGATGCTCATGCGCTGAAGCGCGCCGCCGGAGAACATGTTGAACACATCCACCAGCCCGCCCGATTGGGCGGCGAAGAACTGCGACAGGCCGGCCGGATCGATCCCCGGCACCGGGATGTAGGTGCCGAAGCGATAGACGATCAGCGCACCCAGGGTGAACCAGATGCGCTTCTTCAGCTCGGTGGCCTTGCCGAAGGCCCCGAAATTCAGGTTGGCAGCAAGTTGTTCAGCAGCCGATGCCATCTTGGAGCCCTGCGTTTCGGAAAATGGACGTGGTCACCAGGAGCCCGAGCCCGATCGGTGGGCGCGGCCAGCGCACTATCCCCGACCTGCGGACGCCAAGTCCAGGGCCAAGCCACCGGCGCTTCCCATCGACCCTGCCGCCGGCATATGGGCCGGCGGCGGCCGTGCCACAAGGCGCGGCCGGACGCGTCTCAGGCGGCCGGCGCCGGGTCCGCCGCAGCCGGAGCAGCGGGAAGCTGCACCTGCCCGCCGGCCTTCTCCACCGCCTCGACGGCGGCCTTGGAGGCCGAGGACACCGCCAGCGTGACGGCGGCCGTGATCTCGCCCTTGGCCAGCAGGCGCACGCCGTCCCACTCCTTGTCGATCAGCCCGGCGGCGCGCAGGGCGGCGGCATCGATGGCCGTACCCTTGGCGACCGTCAGCCGGCCGGCATCGATCGCCTGTTGCAGGCGGCCGAGGTTCACGATGGCGTGGCGCTTGGCGAACTTGGCGTTGTTGAAGCCGCGCTTGGGCAGGCGCCGATAGAGCGGCATCTGGCCGCCCTCGAAATCGCGGATGGCGACGCCGGTCCGGCTCTTCTGGCCCTTCACGCCGCGCCCGGCGGTCTTGCCCTTGCCGGAGCCGATGCCGCGGCCGACGCGGGTGCGCCGCTTGTTGGCGCCGGGATTGTCGCGCAACTCATTGAGTTTCATGTCGTCGATCCTTCCCGGGGTCAGCCTTCGCCGCCGTCGACCGCTTCCACCTTCAACAGGTGGCTGACGCGGGCGATCATGCCCTGGACTTCCGGCGTGTTTTCCAGAACCCGGCTGCGGTGCATCTTGTTCAGCCCCAGCCCGATCAGGTTCTTGCGCTGATAGGGCTTGCGGCCGATGGGGCTGCCGATCTGGGTGACCTTCACCTTGCCGACGGGCGCACCTTCGGCCGTCACCGTGGGTTCAGCGATATCAGACATGGGCCTGCTCCTGGCCTTCGGCGGCCGCAGCCTCCGGTGCCGCTTCGACCACGCCGGCCACGTCGCGGCGGCCGATCAGGTCCGACACCCGCTTGCCGCGGCGGGCGGCCACCGACCGCGGGCCTTCCACCGCCTTCAGCGCGGCGAAGGTGGCCTTGATCATGTTGTGCGGGTTGGACGTGCCGATGGACTTGGCAACCACGTCGGCGATGCCCAGCGCTTCGAAGATGGCGCGCATCGGGCCGCCGGCGATGATGCCGGTGCCGATGGGGGCGGTGCGCAGGTTCACCTTGCCGGCGCCGAAGCGGCCGGTGATGTCGTGGTGCAGCGTGCGGCCTTCGCGCAGCGGCACGCGGATCATGGTGCGCTTGGCCTGCTCGGTCGCCTTGCGGATCGCTTCCGGCACCTCGCGCGCCTTGCCCGAGCCGTAGCCCACCTTGCCGCGGCCGTCGCCGGCCACCACCAGGGCCGCGAAGCCGAACCGCCGGCCACCCTTCACCACCTTGGCCACGCGGTTGATGCTGACCAGCTTTTCGATCAGATCGCTGTCTTCGCGGGACCGGTCGTCCCGGGGTCCTCTCGCCATCGAACGGTCCTTCCTAGAAATCCAGACCGCCCTCACGGGCGGCGTCGGCCAGCGCCTGGACGCGGCCGTGATAGGGGTAGGGCCCGCGATCGAACACCACCTGGTCCACACCTGCCGCCTTGGCGCGTTCGGCCAAAAGCTTGCCGACCGCGGATGCGGCCGCCTTGTCCGCCCCGGTCTTCAGGCTTTCGCGCAGCGACTTGTCGAGCGACGAGGCGGCGGCCAGCGTGCGGCCGGCTTCGTCGTCGATCACCTGGGCGTAGATCTGCTTGGACGAGCGGAACACCGACAGCCGAGGCCGGTCCCCGCCGCGCTTTCTCAGCGCGATGCGGTTGCGCCGCTTGCGGCGTTCGCGCAGGGCTCTGGTCGTCAACATGGCCGGTACCCCTACTTCTTCTTGCCTTCTTTGCGCAGGATCGTTTCCTCCGCATATTTCACGCCCTTGCCCTTGAAAGGCTCGGGGGGCCGCCAGCCGCGGATCTCGGAAGCCATCTGGCCGATCCGCTGCTTGTCGTAGCCCTTGATCTCGATCGCCGTCGGCCGCTCGCAGCGCACCTGCACCCCATCGGGGATCGGGTAGCGCACCGGGTGGCTGTAGCCGAGCTGCAGCACCAGGTCGCGGCCTTCCACCGCCGCGCGGTAGCCGACGCCGTTGATCTCCAGGTTGCGGGTGAAGCCTTCGCTGACGCCCGCCACCATATTCCAGATCATCGTCCGCGTCGTCGCCCACATGGCGAAGGCGCGCTTGTGCTCGGTGCGCGGCTTCACGGTGATGACATTGCCATCCATGGTGACAGCCACGTCGTCCACCGCGGTGAACTCCAGCTCGCCGAGCTTGCCCTTGACCTTGACGTGCTGCCC
>JAGQRL010000281.1:0-6364 GCA_020425485.1 Rhodospirillaceae bacterium | reverse complement strand
TAACGCGGCAGGTCCTTGATCCCCGAATACACGCGCCGGCCCGGCTTGGAAACGCGCTGAATGCGCTTAATCACCGGTTCGCCATCGTTGTACTTCAGTTCCACCTTGATGGTGGAAATGCCGGGACGCTGTTCTTCCACCCGGTAGCTGCGGATGTAGCCTTCACGCACCAGCACGTCGCACACATTGCTGCGCAGCTTGGAGGCCGGAGAGTCGACCACCTGCTTGCCGGCCATCTGGCCGTTACGGATGCGCGTCAGCAGATCGCCTAGCGGATCGCTCATGGACATGGATCCGCCCCCCTACCAGCTCGACTTGACCACGCCGGGCACCTGCCCGCGCGACGCCAGATCCCGAAGGCCGATCCGGCTCAGCTTGAAGCGCCGGTACACGGCGCGCGGCCGGCCGGTCAGCTCGCAGCGATTGCGCAGCCGGGTGGGCGCGCCGTTGCGCGGCATCTTGGCCAGCTTCAGGCGGGCGTTGAACCGATCCTCAGGATCGACGCTTTCGTCCTTCGCCATGGCCTTCAGCTCTGCGCGCTTGCCGGCCATCTGCGCGACCAGGCGTGCGCGCCGCTTGTTCTTCTCGATGGCGCTCTTCTTTGCCATATGTCCTTGGCCCTCCAGGCGGCTCAGCTCGCGAACGGGAAATCGAACGCCTTCAGCAGCGCTCGCGCTTCCCGGTCGGTTTGCGCGGTGGTGGTGATCGTCACATCCATGCCCCGCACCGTGTCGACCTTGTCGTAGTCGACCTCGGGGAAGACGATCTGCTCACGGATACCCAGGCTGTAGTTGCCGTTGCCATCGAAGCTGTTGGCCGACAGGCCGCGGAAGTCGCGGACCCGCGGCAGCGCGATGGTAACCAGCCGGTCGAGAAACTCGTACATGCGCACGCCGCGCAGCGTCACCTTCACGCCGATGGGCATGCCTTCGCGCAGCTTGAAGCCGGCGATGGACTTGCGCGCCCGCGTGATGATGGGCTTCTGGCCGCTGATCGCGGTCATGTCGCTCACCGCGGCATTGATCTTCTTGCTGTCCGCCACGGCTTCGCCGACGCCCATGTTGAGGACGATCTTGTCGAGCCGCGGTACCTGCATGTCATTCGCGTAGCCGAATTCCTCCCGCAACTGCGGGCGGATGTTCGACACATAGCGATCCTTCAGCCTGGCCATATCCAGCCTCACCGGTCGATGATTTCACCGGAACGCTTGGCGAAACGGACCTTGCGGCCGTTGTCCAGCGTCCGGTAGCCGACCCTGGTCGGCAGGTTGGTCTCGGGATCCACATGCGCCACGTTGGAGATGTGGATCGGTGCTTCCTTTTCCTCGATGCCGCCGGTGCCCATGCGCGACGGCTTGGTGTGGCGCTTGACGATGTTCACGCCCTGCACGATCACCCGCTGCTCTTCGGGGAACACCTTGAGGATTTCGCCCTTGGCCCCGCGGTCGCGGCCGGCGAGCACCGTAACGGTGTCGCCCTTCTTGACCTTCAGCTTGGGCCGGCGGACGGCAGTCGACTTGCCAGCGGCCATCACAACACCTCCGGAGCCAGGCTGATGATCTTCATGTACCGCTTGGCGCGCAGCTCACGCGTCACCGGGCCGAAGATACGGGTGCCGATGGGCTCACCCTGCTTGTTGATCAGCACGGCGGCGTTCTTGTCGAAGCGGATCGCGGTGCCGTCCTGGCGCCGGATCTCCTTGGCCGTGCGCACGATCACCGCGCGGTGCACGTCGCCCTTCTTCACGCGGCCGCGCGGAATCGCGTCCTTCACCGACACCACGATGACATCGCCGATCGAAGCCACCTTGCGCTTCGAACCGCCGAGCACCTTGATGCACTGCACCCGGCGCGCGCCGGAATTGTCGGCGACATCCAGGTTGGTTTGCATCTGAATCATCGGTCGATCCCCTTAGGCCGAAGGCGCTTCGGCGGTGGCAGCTTCGGCGGCTGCCTGTGCGGCCTCCACCACTTCCCAGCGCTTGCGCTTGGACAGCGGCGACCGTTCCTGGATCTGCACCCGATCGCCGACCTTGCAGCGATTGTCTTCGTCGTGCGCCAGGTAGC
Source organism: Rhodospirillaceae bacterium (assembly GCA_020425485.1). Classification (GTDB taxonomy): domain Bacteria; phylum Pseudomonadota; class Alphaproteobacteria; order DSM-16000; family Inquilinaceae; genus JACKIH01. The sequence continues at coordinate 4,299 of JAGQRL010000281.1, read as the reverse complement.
GCTTCGACCGGGTAATGAACTTCTTGTACATCGGATGCATGAGGCGCCGCTCGACCAGGACCGAGACGGTCTTGTCGGCCTTGTCCGACACCACAACTCCGCTCAACACACGCCGCGGCATGGCTGTTCCTCCTAGGCCGACGCCGACTGGCGCCGTTCGTTCAACACGGTCTTGATGCGCGCGATGTCGCGCCGCACCTGGCACGCCCGTGCCGTGTTCTCCAACTGCCCGCTGGCCGCCTGGAAGCGCAGGTTGAAACGCTCCTTGCGCAGCGACAGCAGATTCTCGCGCAGCTCGTCATCCGACTTGGCGCGCACATCCTCGGCCTTCATGCCTCAACTCCTTCGCCCGGGCGATGCACGAACCGCGTCGCCATCGGCAGCTTGGCCGATGCCAACAGGAAGGCCGACTTGGCCAGCGTGGCCGGCACGCCATCCAGCTCGAACATGATGCGGCCGGGCTTGACGCGGCACATCCAGAACTCCGGGCTGCCCTTGCCCTTACCCATGCGCACTTCCGCCGGCTTGGAGGACACCGGCACATCGGGGAAGATGCGGATCCACACCCGGCCCTGACGGCGGATGTGGCGGGTGATGGCACGGCGCGCGGCTTCGATCTGGCGCGCGGTCACACGGGCCGGCTCCACCGCCTTCAGCCCATAGGCGCCGAAATTGAGGTCCGTGCCGCCCTTGGCCATGCCCTTGACACGGCCTTTGTGCTGCTTGCGGAACTTGGTGCGCTTCGGACTCAGCATCTCTCAACTCTCCCCGGCCGTTCCGCCGATCAGCCCCGAGGGCCGCCGGACTGTTCGGCCAGCTTCTTGTCCTGGGCCATCGGGTCGTGGGCCAGGATTTCGCCCTTGAACACCCAGACCTTGACGCCGCAGGTGCCGTAGGTGGTGTGTGCGGTGGCCGTGCCGTAATCGACATCGGCGCGCAGCGTGTGCAGCGGCACGCGGCCTTCGCGGTACCATTCGGTGCGCGCGATTTCCGCGCCGCCGAGCCGGCCGGCACAGTTGATGCGGATGCCCTGGGCGCCCAGGCGCATGGCGTTCTGCACCGCCCGCTTCATCGCCCGCCGGAAGGCCATGCGGCGCTCCAACTGGCTGGCGATGTTTTCGGCCACCAGGCGCGCATCGATCTCCGGCTTGCGGATTTCGACGATGTTCAGCGACACCTCGTTACCGGTCATCCGCGCGAGCTTGACGCGCAGCTTCTCGATATCAGCACCCTTCTTGCCGATCACCACGCCGGGACGGGCGGTGTGCAGGGTGACGCGGGCCCGGCGGGCCGGACGTTCGATGATGACGCGGCTGACGCCCGCCTGCGCCACTTCCTTTTCCAGGAGCTGGCGGATCTGCAGGTCTTCGTGCAGCAGCTTCGGATAGCTCTTGCCGGCGAACCAGCGCGAGTCCCAGGTCCGGTTGATGCCGACGCGCAGGCCGATCGGGTTGACTTTCTGGCCCATAATTTAGTCCTCGGCCTCCTCACGTTCGCGCACCACCACGGTCAGGTTCGACCACGGCTTTTCGATCCGTCCGACGCGGCCGCGCGCCCGCGCACGGAACCGACGCATGACCATGGCCTTGCCGACGAAGGCCTGGGAGACATAGAGCCGGTCGACGTCCAGCTCGTGGTTGTTCTCCGCATTGGCGATGGCCGACTGCAGCACCTTGCGCACCTCGCCGGCGACGCGGCGCTTGGAGAAGGTCAGCTCCGCCAGGGCGGTCGACGCTTCCTTGCCGCGGATCGACTGGGCGACCAGGTTCAGCTTGCGCGGGCTGGTGCGGATCATCTTGGCGAACGCCATGGCCTCTTCGGGCTCCAGCGCGCGTTCGCGGGAGGGCTTGCCCATGGCTACTTCCTCTTCGCCTTCTTATCGACCGCGTGGCCGAAATAGGTCCGGGTCGGAGCGAACTCGCCCAGCTTGTGGCCGACCATGTTCTCGTTCACCAGCACCGGCAGGAACTTCTTGCCGTTGTAGACGCCGAAGGTGAGGCCGACGAATTGCGGCAGGATGGTCGAGCGGCGCGACCAGGTCTTGATGACCTCGTTGCGTCCGGACTCCCGTGCCGCTTCGGCCTTCTTCAGCAGGTAGCCGTCGATGAACGGCCCTTTCCACACAGAGCGTGCCATATCCCCGAACCCTTACTTCTTGTGCCGGCTGCGCAGGATCAGCTTGTCGGTCGCCTTGTTCGACCGGGTGCGCCGTCCCTTGGTCGGCTTGCCCCACGGGGTCACCGGGTGGCGCCCGCCCGACGTCCGGCCCTCGCCGCCGCCATGGGGGTGATCGACCGGGTTCATGGCCACGCCGCGCACCGAGGGGCGCTTGCCCGTCCAGCGCTTGCGGCCGGCCTTACCCAGCTTGATGTTGGCGTGGTCGGAATTCGACACCGCCCCGATCGACGCCATGCAGGCGCCGGCAACCAACCGCATCTCGCCCGAGCCCAGCTTGATCTGCGCGTAGCCGGCCTGGCGGCCGACGAGCTGGGCGTAGGTACCGGCCGAGCGCGCGATCTGGCCGCCCTTGCCCGGCTTCAGCTCGATGTTGTGGACGATCGTGCCGATCGGGATGCTGCGCAGCGGCATGGCATTGCCCGGCTTGATATCGGCCCGTTCGCCGGACATCACGGAGTCGCCCACGCCGAGGCGCGCCGGCGCCAGGATGTAGGACTGCTCGTCGTCGGCATAGCGGATCAGCGCGATGAACGCGGTGCGGTTGGGATCGTATTCCAGCCGCTCCACGGTCGCCGGCACATCCATCTTGCGCCGCTTGAAGTCGACCATGCGGTAGCGGCGCTTGTGGCCGCCACCGATCCGCCGGGCGGTGATGTGGCCGTTGTTGTTGCGCCCGCCCTTCTTGGTCAGACCCTCGGTGAGATGCTTGACCGGATCGCCCTTGTGCAGGCCGGAACGGTCCACCATCACCAGATGGCGGGTGCCGTTGGTCACCGGATTGTGCGTTTTCAGCGCCATCGCCGTTGCCCCTGCCTCAGATACCGGTCGACACGTCGATCTGCGAGCCCTTGGCCAGCGTCACGATCGCGCGCTTCTCGTCGGAACGGGTGCCCGGACGGCCCCGAAACCGCTTGGTCTTGCCCTTGCGGATCAAGGTGTTGACCGCCGTCACCTTGACGTCGAACAGGCCCTCGACCGCCTGCTTGATCTCCGCCTTGTTGGCATCCATGGCCACCTTGAAGGCGACCTGGTTGTGCTCGGAGATCATGGTGGACTTCTCGGTGATCACCGGCGCGCGGATGACCTCGTACATCCGCTCGCGGCTGATCGGCTTTACCTTGTAGATCTTCATGCCAGCCGCGCCTCCAGTTGCGCCACCGCATCCCGGCTCAGCACCAGGGTTTCGCGGCGCAGGATGTCGTACACATTGGCCCCCTGCTGCGGCAGCAGGTCGACCAGCGGCAGGTTGCGCACCGCCAGGGTGAACTTGTCGTCGGTGGTGGCACCGTCGATCATCAGCACCGAGGCCGACAGGCCGAGCCCGGCGAGCTGCTCGCGCATGGCCTTGGTCTTGTGGCTGTCCGCCGCCAGGGCATCGACGACCACGAGCTGGCCGGCCGCCGCCTTGGCCGAAAGCGCGTGGCACAGGGCCAGCTTGCGCACCTTCTTGGGCAGCTTGAAATCGTGGTCGCGCACCACCGGTCCGAAGATCGTGGCACCGCCGCGGAACTGCGCCGACCGGGTCGACCCCTGGCGCGCACGACCCGTGCCCTTCTGCTTGTAGGGCTTCTTGGTGGAGCCGCTGATCTCGCTGATGCCCTTGGTCTTGTGCGTGCCGGCGCGGCGCTTGGCGAGCTGCCAGCGCACCATGCGGTGGAGCAGATCGGCGCGCGGCTCCAGGCCGAAGATCGCGTCGTTCAGCTCCAGCTCGCCGACCTCCTGGTTGTCCAGGCTTTTCACCGGGACCTTCATGGCCTTAGTCCTTCTTCTCGTCCTGGTCGGCGGCGGGCGCTTCGGCGTCCGTCGCCTCCGGCGCGGTATCCACCGCAGCGGTTTCCGCAGCCGCCTCGACCGGCGTTTCCACCGCGGGCTCCTCGGCCGCAGCCGGGGCAGGTGCCGCAGCTTCTTCCGACGCCAGTTCGGCCGCCTTGCGCACGCCACCCGGCATCGGCACGCCTTCCGGCAGCGCATGCTTCACGGCATCGCGCAGCATCACCCAGCCGCCCTTGGAGCCCGGCACCGCGCCGCGCACCAGCACCACGCCGCTGTCCACATCGGTGGACACCACCTGGAGGTTCTGCACGGTCACCCGCTCCGCCCCCATGTGGCCGGCCATCTTCT
>JAGQRL010000280.1 GCA_020425485.1 Rhodospirillaceae bacterium | reverse complement strand
CTGGGTGCGCAAGGGGCTGAAGCCGGCGCTGCGCAAGCTGGGGCTGGGAGCCAAGCTGGCCGACGTGATCACCAAGGCGGGCCCGGTGGCTGCGGTGATCGTCACCACCGTGCTGGTGTGGGGGCTTGGGCTGGACGGCAGCGGCGTTGCCATCGTCGGCAGCGTGCCGCAGAGCCTGCCGCCCTTCACCATCCCGTCGACGGCTTTGGATCTGGTGGGCGCACTGTTCGTGCCGGCCCTGCTGATCTCCATCGTCGGCTTCGTGGAGTCGATTTCCGTCGCCCAGACCCTGGCGGCCAAGAAGCGCCAGCACATCAGCCCCAACCAGGAACTCATCGGCCTGGGGGCGGCCAATCTGGGGGCGGCCTTCACCGGCGGCTACCCGGTTACCGGCGGGTTCGCGCGCTCCGTCGTCAACTTCGATGCCGGTGCGGAAACCCCGGCGGCCGGCGCCTTCACCGCCGTGGGCCTGGCGATCGCCGCGGTGGCGCTGACGCCGCTGGTCTATTTCCTGCCGAAGGCGACTCTGGCGGCGACCATCATCGTGGCCGTGCTGTCGCTGGTCGATTTCTCGATCCTGCGCAGGAGCTGGTCCTATTCAAAGACGGACTTTGCCGCCGTCGCCGCCACCATCCTGCTGACGCTCGGCGCCGGCGTGGAAATCGGCGTGTCGGCCGGCGTCATCCTCTCCCTGCTGCTGCACATCTACAAAACCTCGCGCCCCCATGTCGCCGAGGTGGGCCTGGTGCCGGGCACGCAGCACTTCCGCAACATCCACCGCCATTCGGTGATCACCGATCCCAGCATGCTGACCTTGCGGGTGGACGAAAGCCTGTTCTTCGCCAACGCGCGCTACCTGGAGGACATGCTGCTGGACCGCATCTCCACCGATTACGGGCTGCGCCATGTCGTGCTGATGTGCTCGGCGGTGAACGAGATCGACTTCAGCGCGCTGGAAATCCTGGAAGCGCTGAACAGCCGCCTGCGCGAAGCCGGCATCGGCTTCCACCTGTCGGAGGTGAAGGGGCCCGTGATGGACCGGCTGAAGCGCACCCATATCCTCGACGAGCTGAACGGCGAGGTGTTCCTGTCGCAATACGACGCCATGCGCGCCCTGACGCCGCAGGCAGTGCCTGGCGCCGCTGTGGACGAGCCCGCGAAGGTTCAGCGCCTGGGCGGTGTGGCGTAGGGGGCAGAGGAGGGGGGCGGCCAGGTGAACGGACCGTCCGCCACCGCCGCCCGGTAGCAGCGCCTGTTCCGTTAGAGGAAACCGCATGCAATCGGACTGGTGCACCACGTCCTGCAGAAAGCCCGAATGAATTGGCCACCTCCGCTCGGGGAGTGGCCTTCTGCTGAGACGCTGCGACCCTTGGGTAAGTGTCACCGACGCCTAAACGGCGCCATTGGCATCCCATTGTATGGGTTGGCAAGACTGGCTCCAAAGCCGATGGCGAGCCAACTCCGCATCCCGGCGTCTCTGCTCGGCCAAGTTCGCTGGCAGGCGGCGTCTTTCACCGGCGGGCGGGTGCGGTGCGTCTCGCAACGCTCAGGGCTCGCCCGACAAGACCTCCTCTGCGATCCGCCGCTCCAAATCGATGCTGTGGGATCGGGGTGTTGCCATGGCTCCCCCCCGTCAGAAGCCCGGCGCATCCGGTCAATTCACGCCGATTGGATCGTCACCTCGGAAACGCCCACTCCAGCCCCGGGCCGGTTCCGTGTGGAATCCAGCAGCCTGCGCTACGGTGGTTGTGTCCTTGCGGTTGCCGGGACATGATCTGATGGTCGGCCGCTGCGACCGGAGCCCCTGCTAGATGATCAGGACGCGCCTGCTACCGCTGCGCACGACCGTCGGCCAGCCCCTGCCGCTGTTTCCGCAGGCGGTGACCGTCCGTGGCCCGCTGGCGGGCGAGGTGACGGTGGCTGGCCAGCAGAGCTTCGCCGCCATCGACCTTCCCTATGACGGCATGCTGCCGGGCACGCTGACGCTCAGCACCGGCAGCCAGCCCTATCCGCCGGCTGACGAGATCCGCAGCTATCCCATGCCGCCGGACCTGCCGTTCCAGGCCAGCTCCATGCCGTTCCTGACGGTGCACTGGCTGGGCCCCCAGGTCGACAAGGACATCTCGCGCACCTTGTGGTTCGAGCTGGACATCGACCTCGCGCAATCCATGGCGCTCTACAACCAGATGCTGGGCGGCAAGGTGCCGGTGCGCGGCCTGCCGGCCATCGGCGGGCTGTGCTTTGGCGGCTACCCCTACCTGCCGTACTACGTGACGCCGGAGGGGCAGAATTCCGCCAATTTCGGCCTGCCGCGGGAAATCCGCGTGTCGTGGCAGGCAACCCCCGACGACGACTTCCTGGACGCCGAAACCGCCCTGACGCGCCAGGAGATGGCCTCGCACAGCGGTGTGCACCTGCTGGCGACCGGGCCGGTCGGCACCGGCCGGCTGAGGATCCGCTTTGCCGACATGCCGCGCCTGATCCTGCGCCTGGCCCACCGGGGCAAACTGCTGGAGCGCTGGGGCTGCATCATCCCGTTCCTCTACGTCTATGCCTATCAGGAGGGCACGCGCTATCGCCCCCACGTGCCGCTGGGCCTGGTGGCCGCAACGCACCGCCCGGCGAAGATCGAGCGCAGCTATGCCTCCACCCTCGATCCCGCGGCGAGCCCCGACACCAGCGATGCGGTCGCCGGCATCGCCCCGGACCTGTTGCTCACCACGGGCGTGCCGCTGCGCTACCACCCCATGACCGCCGCCAGCCTGGTGGGCACTCCGCGCTCCTACGCTGCCGTGCCGGGCGCGACGGAGATGTTCATGTCGCAGCGCATGGAAGCCGGCGACCGGCTGCACCTGGTGGTGGAGCAAACGGAAGAACATGCGCGCTGCCTGGCCGGCCTGGTGCTGGACTATCCGAAGGAAGCGGGACAGGACGTTTGCGATCTGGAGGTGCGGGTCTTCGCGCTTGACCCGATGGGCGGCGTTTCGCCCGTCGATCCCGACCGGCCGGCGGACGACGACCGCTATGCCCAGCTTCTGGTGCTTCAGCGCATTCGCTCGTGGGACCAACGGCCGGCCGTGCTGCGCTTCACCCGGCCGACGCTGGCTCGCTGGCTGGCGGTGGCCATCACCTGGCTGGGGCCGGCGAAGGGCCATGTCATCCTGACGCGGCTGCACGCCCGCCAGTCGGCGCATGTCGCCGTCGCGGCGCGGCGCGGCCACACCCAGAAGGTGCGGGCGCTGGGCTTCCGCATCATCGGCGACCGGCTGGCCGACGACTATGCGGCGCTGGGCGACCAGCCGTTCTCGCTGGTGGTGGAACACGCCGTGGGCGGCGATGCCAAGGCCGTGCTGTTCGAGGCAAACAGCCTGGTCGACCTGGTGCGCCAGCCCGGCGTCCGGCTGTTTGCCAATCAGCGGTATCTGGAAACGGTTCGCGACGTCAGCCAGGAATCGGCCGGGATCCTCGACACAAGCTACGAGCGCCGGCGGTCGGAAAGCGGCTCCTACGGCTGGCGGCGCAGCGAAACCGGCAAGGAGGCCAACTGGGTCGTGCCCGCAGGTGCCCAGCTCGACGGGGCGACGGACGTGTCCAATGGCGACTTCCGCGTCGAGCAGGCGTCGGAGACACGCTCGCACAACGCCCATCTCGGCGGTCCCAGCGTCGCCGACCAGGTGCGCAGCACGATCGAGGACCTGGGCGAGATCATCATGGGCGCCGATTGGGAGCTGCCCGACGCGGTCGATACCTTCCTCACCGTCGGGGCCGCGTCAACGGCACTCAGCAGCGGCTGGGACGATCTTTGGACCTGCCTGCTGCAGGACGGTCAGCAAATCGCCGATCTGTTGGAGATCAAAGGGCTGCGGAACTTCTCCGCGCCCGCCTATGCCTATCCCGCGACCTTTGTGGAGGCGGTGGCCGGCGTGCTGGCGAACCCGCTGGGCACCGGGGAGGATGATCTGGCGGCGATGATCACCTCGAACCCCGTGCTGGGCCCGATGTACGCCATTCAGGGCCTGTCCATCGGTACCAACCTGGGGGCCAGCTTCAACCAGGGCGTCGGTGTCGGCATTCCGCCGATCACGTTCAGCGGCGGTGGGGCGATGTCGTCCGGCGTTTCCATATCCGCCTCGCCGCAACTGCCGACGCTGGTGCACACCAGCACGACGGGCAGTGCCGGCACCATCACCCTGCAAACCTCGCGGCAGGCCTGCGCCTACACCCAGATGCTCGACCGGGGCTATGACGACACCCAGACGCTGGTGCGCTATCCGGGCGATGCCGAAGGCGTCGCCGGCCGGCACGACCGCGTGGTTACCCGCGACCTGCTGCAACCGGGCACGGAGCGTGAGCGGCGCGCCGGGGTGGCCGTCCACTGGCAGGGGCGGCCGCAGGACATCGTCACCGGCACCCTGCCGATCCCGCTGGACCTGCCGGCGACCGCCGGGAAGATGTACCGCACCACCGACGAGAGCCTGCGGGTCCGGTTTCCCAACGGCATCGGCGAGCTTGCGGTCGATGTCTGGGTGGACCTGACGGTCGAGGTGCTGCGCGATGATTATTGACCGGATGCCGCTGGCCGGGCGCGCCGCCTATCTGGGCGACGGCGATAGCATCAACCTTGCCGCGGCAGCGGACCAGAGCGGGCGGACCGACGAGATCCTGGAAGGCCAGAGCTACGAGATCGCCGGCCTGTCGCTGTATCTGGAAGGCGACGACCTGCTGGCCCTGTATGCGCGGGACGACAAGCCGCTGATCCAGGTTGCCGTGATCAAGGAGATGTTTCCCGGCCTGTTTGCCGATCCGAACGCGCATCGCGTGCACACGGTCGCCGGGTTCGAGGACCTGCGCCGCGGCACCCGGGCGGGCCTGCGGGCGCTGGAGGTCGACGGCATCCCGACCCTGGTGGCGACGGGCACCGGGAAATCGGGCTGGCGGTCGGCAATCTACCGTATGCCGCACGCGATCACGCTGTCGGATGCCGCCTGGGACATGGCGGTTTCGCGGCTGACCCCGGCGGATACCTTCACCTACTCGCTGTCGGTGGAGGTCTGGGTTTCCGGCCAGGACATCGAGGCCGGGCCCGGCACCATGGTGGCGCTGACGCCGCCGGATGCCAGCCCCGGCCAGGCACGGCTGGCGACCGGCCTGACCCTTCCCGACGGGTCGCCGGTCGACAAGGTCATCGCCTACCGCGTGCTGCTGTCGGCGGAGGTGTTCCACGATACCCTGCTCAGCGAGCGCCATGTCGGCCTGCCGTCGGACGAGAGCCTGGGCTGCCCGCTGCTGCGCGCGGTCCACCTGCTGGAGCCGACGGTCTCGTCGCTCGACTTCCACTCGCTGCACGAGATCGAGGCGGCGGGGGCGCAGGCCAGGCTGCTGGACCCGCCGAAGTTCACCCGGATGATCGCCTCCCTCGATGTTCCGGCGACGCTGAACCGCAAGGAGCGGATGCAGATCCGGGTGCGCAAGGACGCCTTCAAGCGGGCAGAGGCGTGGCTGGACGGCGAGGTCCGGTTGCGGCCCCCGCTGGTCGATACGGATCCTGGCTGATGCCGGTGGTGGTCGCCGGTGCCGCCGGGGCGGGGGCGACAGGCGGTGGTGCCGCCGGCGGTGCGGCGGGCGGCGGCGGCCTGGCCGGCTCCGGCCTGGTGCCGGTCAACCCGGTGCTGGATCTGCGCGCCCTGGGCACCCCGGCCAACCACCTGATGAAGGCGGCGGAAGGGCAGGCGGCGCCGTTCGATCCGAAATCGCACATGTACCCGCGCATGCCCGACCCGGACATGTTCCTGCCGGATGCGCTGAAGACGCCGAACAGCCCCTGGAGCCGCCTGCCGAAGCAGGAGGGGCCGCCCGAAGCGGCACCGCAGCAGCCGCGGGCGGCACCGGAACGGCCGGACCAGACGGCACCGCCCCAGCCGCGGGGCCCCGCCGACCGCCGTC
>JAGQRL010000279.1 GCA_020425485.1 Rhodospirillaceae bacterium | reverse complement strand
TGAAGGTCATGAACTCCACGATCGGCCTGAGGCCGGCGAAGGCGGCACCGACGCCGACGCCGGCAAAGCCGTGCTCGGTGATCGGCGTATCGATCACGCGCTTGGCGCCGAATTCCTGCAGCAGCCCCTGGGTGACCTTGTAGGCGCCCTGGTATTCGGCCACCTCCTCGCCCATCACGAACACCCGTTCGTCGGCGCGCATCTCCTCCGCCATGGCGTCGCGCAGGGCCTCGCGCACGGTCATGCGGGTGGTTTCCTTGAAGTACTTGTCCTCGTCGCTGGCGGGCGGTGCCGCCGGCACCTTGGCGGCCGGTTCCGGTGCTGCCGCTGGGGCCGGAGCCTCCGCCTGCGGTTCCGCCGGGGCGGCCGGCGCGCTGTCCACCGCCGAGGCATCCTCGCCATCGGCGGCGAGGATGGCGATGGCGGTGTTCACCGCCACGTTCTCCGTGCCCGCCGGCACCAGGATCTTGGCCAGTGTGCCTTCGTCCACCGCTTCCACTTCCATGGTCGCCTTGTCGGTTTCGATCTCGGCGATGACATCGCCGGGGGCGACCGAATCCCCTTCCGATTTGACCCATTTGGCCAATGTGCCCTCGGTCATGGTCGGCGAGAGGGCGGGCATGAGGACTTCAATCGGCATGGTCTTTCTCCGCGCGGGCCGGGCTTGGCGCCCTTGTCATGGCTTGAAAACCGGGTTCGCTCGACCCGTCGCTACGCTTCCACCAGAACGTCGGTCCACAGCTCGGCCGGATCGGGTTCCGGGCTTTCCTGCGCGAAGGAGGCCGCCTCGTTGACGATCTGGCGGATCTCCTTGTCGATGGCCTTGAGGTCGTCTTCCGACACCTGTTCGCCACCCAGCAGCGCCTTGCGCACGTGTTCGATGGGGTCGCGCGTCTCGCGCATCTGCGAGACTTCCTCGCGCGTGCGGTACTTCGCCGGATCGGACATGGAGTGGCCGCGGTAGCGGTAGGTCATCATCTCCAGGATCATCGGCCCGTCGCCGGCGCGCGCATGTTCCGCCGCAGCCGCGGCCCGGTCGCGCACCGTCACCACATCCATCCCGTCCACCTGTTCGCCGGGGATGCCGTAGGCATAGCCGCGCTCGAACAGCTCGGTATTCGCCGAAGCGCGGGCGACCGAGGTGCCCATGCCGTACTGGTTGTTTTCGATCACGTAGACGCAGGGCAGCTTCCACAGCGCGGCCATGTTGAAGCTCTCGTACACCTGGCCCTGGTTGACCGCCCCGTCGCCCATGTAGGTGAAGGCGACGCCGCCATCCCCGCTGTATTTGTGGGCGAAGGCCAGCCCGGTGCCGATGGACACCTGGGAGCCGACGATGCCGTGGCCGCCGTAGAACTTCTTCTCCTTGGAGAACATGTGCATGGAGCCGCCCTTGCCCTTGGAGTAACCCCCGATGCGGCCGGTCAGTTCCGCCATCACCCCGCGCGGATCCATGTTGGTGGCCAGCATGTGGCCGTGGTCGCGGTAGCCGGTGATGATGCTGTCGCCTTCCTTGGCCACCGACTGGACGCCGGTAACCACGGCTTCCTGGCCGATGTAGA
>JAGQRL010000278.1:958-6575 GCA_020425485.1 Rhodospirillaceae bacterium | reverse complement strand
GCCGCCCTGAGGGGGCCGACCAGGTTGCCGCGGGGGCCGTTGACGATCTTGTCGAACACGGCGCGCTGCGGCTCGCTCATGTCCTCGGGTCCCGGCAGGGGGATGCGCGGCTCGGTCATTGCGCGTCCTCCGCAACGAGGCCGAGGGTCGCCAGCACCTCCGCCGTGTGTTCGCCCAGAAGTGGCGGCGGGCGCTCGAAAGTCAGGGCCGAGCGCTCGAAGCGCATCGGGCTGACGACGGACGGCACGGTGCCCGACAGCGGATGCGGCAGGTCGCGCAGCATCTGGCGGTGCTGCACCTGCGGTTCGGCAAACACCATCGGCACGGTGTTGATGGGGCCGCACGGCACCTTGTGCTGCCCGAACACGGCAATCCAGTCGGCCAGGTCGCGCTGGCGCAGCGTCTCGGTGATCAGCGGATGCAGCGTGTCGAGGTTGTTCACGCGCTCGCGGTTGGTGGAATAGCGCGGGTCGCCGCCCAGCTCGGGCAGGCCGATGGCGGCGGCGAAGCGCTGGAATTGTTCGTCGTTGCCGACCGCCAGCACGATGTGGCCGTCGCGCACCGGAAACACGTCCTGCGGCTGGATGTTGGGATGCTTGTTGCCGCGGCGGATCGGGGCGGCACCGGACACCAGGTAGTTCATCGCCTGGTTGGCGAGCATGGCGGTGGCCACATCGAGCATGGAGATGTCGACGAAATCGCCCTGGCCGCTCTGGCTGCGCTCCGCCAGGGCCGCCAGCACGGCGATGGCGGTGTACATGCCGGCCATGATGTCGATGATCGGCACGCCGACCTTCTGGGGGCCGCCGCCGGGCACGCCGTCGGGTGCTCCGGTCACGCTCATCAGCCCGCCCATGGCCTGGATCATGAAGTCATAGGCCACGTCGTTGGCGCGCGGCCCATCCTGGCCGAAGCCGGTGACCGAGCAGTAGATGAGCTGCGGGTTCACCTGCTTCAGGTCCTCCGGCCCGAGGCCGTAGCGCTGCAGCGTGCCGACCTTGAAGTTCTCCAGCAGGATGTCGGACTTGGCGGCGAGCGCCTTCACCGCCGCCTGGCCCTCGGGCGCTGCCAGGTCGACTTCCACCGACTTCTTGCCGCGGTTGACCGACAGGTAGTAGCCGGACTCCTGCGTGGGTTTGCCCTCGGCATCCTTCAGGTAGGGCGGTCCCCAGCGGCGGGTATCGTCCCCCACCTTGGAGCGTTCCACCTTGATCACCTCGGCCCCCAGATCGGCCAGGATCTGCCCGGCCCAGGGACCCGCCATGATGCGGGAGAGGTCGAGAACGCGGATATGCTTCAGGGGACCGGCCATCAACTCGTCTCGTAGGTAAAGGCGGGGGTATCGTCGGCGGGGCCAGGGGGGCCCGCCCCGTCGTCGACAATGGCGGTGGCAACGACCGAAGGCCGGTCGGCAACGCTGGCGTACCAGGCAGCAAGCCGGGACAAGGCCGCCCGCCAGCCGCACTCGGCGTAGCGGAAATCGAGCTGGCCCAGCGCGCAGACGATGGAGATGTGGCCGAGGCCGAAGGGCATCGCGGCCAGCTCGGCGCTTTCGGCGTCCAGCACCGCGAGCGAGGCGCGGGTTTTGGTTTCGAACGCTGCCAGGATCACCGGATCGGCGTGCGCACCGCGCGTGCGTTCGATCCGCCACAGCAGCAGGTTGTCGGTCATGCCGTCGCCAAGTGCCTGCCAGCGCAGATGCTTGATGCGCGCGGCAAACTCGCTGGGCAGCAGGTCCTCGCGGCCGGCCTGGGCGATCAGGTATTCGCAGATGACGCGGGAATCGAACAGCTTCTGGCCGTCGTCGGTGATCAGCACCGGGATCTTGCCGAGCGGGTTGTCCTCCAGGATCTGCGGGTTCGGCGGGGCGGCGAACACGGCGACGGAGCGGATGCGCTCGACCGCGTCGGCCAGGCCGCATTCCTCAAGGACGATGTTGACCTTGCGCACGAACGGGGAGCGGGGGGACCAGTGCAGTCGCATGGTGCGTCCTATGCGTCTGGGGCGAGAGAGCCGAGGAACCCGTCGAGCACGCCGGTATAGGCGTCCGGCTGCTCGAAGCAGGGCACGTGGCCGGCCTGCGGGACGAGGTGCAGGACGGACCCGGCGATGGCCGGCTTAAGCTTCGCCGCCATGCCTTCGGCCAGTGCCGTATCCGCCTCGCCGGCAACCAGCAGGGTGGGGCAGGCGATGTGCTGAAGCTCGTCGGCAAAGTCGTAGTCCATCAGTGCGGTGGCACCGATGCGGAAGCCTTCCAACGGCGTTGCGGCGATCATCGCCACCAGGCGCGCGCGCATCTCCGGGGCGGCACCGGCGGTCAGCCAGCGCTCGGCGGTGGCGGCGGCAAAGGACTGCATGCCATTGGCTTCGGCCGCGGCGATGCGTTCCGCCCAGTTGGCGGCGCCGCCCGGTGCGGTCTTGGCCTGGCCGTCGGTGAACACGAACCCGGCAAAGCGGTGGGCAGCCTGCCGGTGGGCGGCCAGCCCCGTGGGGATGCCCATCGACAGGCCGTCATAGATCGCCCGGTCGACCCCGGCTGCATCCATCACGGCCAGCAGGTCGGCGGCGAGATCATCGAAGCCGGGTTGGTACGCCGGCAGGCCGGACTGGCCGTGCCCAACCTGGTCATAGCGCAGGATGCCGTAGCGCCCGGCCAGGGCCGCCGCCTGCGCATCCCAGATCGAAAGATCGGTGACCAGCGAGTTGCCGAAGACGATCCACGGCGCCCCGGCACGGTCGGGCGCAATCGCCTCGGCGTGCAGGTGGTAGCCGGGCCGCTCGATCAGCAGGGCCGTCGTGCCGCGACCGCTGGGCGTGGTATCCACCGTCACTTGCCCTTGAACACGGGCGCGCGCTTTTCCACCACCGCACGGGTGGCTTCGCGGGCATCCTCGGTCGCCATCAGGCGCGTGCTGTAGCGCTGTTCCTGCTTGTAGCCTTCGTCGACCTCAAGGAACTCGATCTGGTTCAGCGCCTGCTTGCCGTAGCGCAGCCCCAGCGGCGCCTTCCTGGCGATCTTGGCCGCCAGCGCCATGGCCGCGTCCATCAGCGCGTCCGGCGCCGTGACCTCCTGCACGAAGCCGACGCGCCAGGCTTCCGCGGTATCGATGGGCTCGCCGGTGAAGAACATCTTGCGCAGCAGGCCCTGGGGCAGGTGCCGGCCCATATGCGCCGCCCCGCCGCAGCGCCCGACATTGATTTCCGGCATGCCGAAGGTCGCGGTTTCCGAGGCGATGCGGATGTCGCACACCGAAGCCAGCACGGTACCGGCCCCCAGTGCGGGACCGTTGACGGCGGCGATGGTGGGGATCGCCGCCTCGCGTACCGACGTGAAGCAGCGGCGGACGACGCGGGCGCGCGCAGGGTCTTCGGCCACCGTGGCGGCGAGGAATTCCTTCAGGTTCAGCCCGGCGCAGAAGGCCCGCGTGCCGGCCCCGGTGAACACCGCGCAGTTGACGTCGTCCCAGGTCTCCGTGGCATCGAACATCTCGCCGATCTGGCGGTAGAGGTCGAGCGAGATCGCGTTCACCGGCGGTTCGTCCAGCGTGATGACGGCGATCCGATCGGCCCTTTTCAGTTCGAGTCCCATCTCGCGCATCTCCTCGAACACGTCCGGAGTGAAGGCACCGGTCGATTGACCGCGTCGAAAAGCTAGTTATATAGTTTTTCGACGATTGTGCAATCCGCATTCCCCGGAAATGCCGAAATGCTGCTGCTGCCGACACCCGCCGCCTTTGCCGACCATGTCGGGGCGAGCCTTGGCCCGACGGCCTGGCGAACCGTCACGCAGGCGGAGATCACCGCCTTTGCCCAGCTCACCGGCGACGACCACTGGATCCACGTCGATGCGAAGCGGGCGGCCCGCGAGCTTCCCGGCGGGCGCACCATGGCCCATGGCCTCTACGTGCTGTCGCTCATCCCGGCCTGGCAGCGCCAACTCTTCGGCTACGAGCGCCGCGGTGCCGGGCTCAGCTACGGCTATGACCGCGTGCGCTTCACCGCACCGATCCACGTCGACGCGCCGATCCGTCTGGGCCAGACCATCGGTGCCGTCGCCCCCCAGGGGAACGGCACGCGGGTCGCCCTGACATCGACCATCGAGATCGAGGAGCCGGGGCGGATTGCGATTGTGGCCGAGGCGATCCTACTGATTGGCAACCCGTGATACCGCCGGCGTCCGCCGGCGAGCTGCGCGTCCGATTGACAAAACCAAAAAGCTATCTTTATAACTTTTACAGTGCGTGGGAGGACCCCGATGGAACCGGCCTTGGAAGAGTGGGTCGAAAACGTCCGCATGCTGACCGAGAGCGCGGGTGCGGTGGTACCTGCGGACGGAACACTGGCGCGGGTGCGCGCCGCCCGCTTCACCGAGCCCGGCTTCTCCCGCGAGGTCTGGGCCACCATCGTGGAGATGGGCTGGCTCGGCATCTGCCTGGGTGAGGAGGCCGGCGGCTACGGCCTCGGCCTGCGCGAAGCGGTGGCGCTGACGGGTCTGCTGGGCAAGGGGCTGGTGCCCGAGCCGGTGATCCCGGCAACGCTGGCGCTGCGCCTGCTGGAGCAGGCCGGCGCCGATGCCATACCGGGCGAGGTTTTGGCCGGCGAGTCGGTGCTGCTGGCCGCCTGGCAGGCGACGCCGGACGGGATCGACCCCCGCGCCGGGGTGGAGGTGGCGGACGGCCGCCTGACGGGCACCAAGATCGCCGTTGCCGGCGGCGCCGGGGCCGATGCCTTCGCCGTCACCACACCCGTCGGTGTTGCCGTGGTGCCGTGCGACGCCGAGGGCCTGAGCGTGACGCCGCTGCTGATGCACGACGGCACGTTCCATGCGCGCCTGGACTTCGCTGCCGTGCCCTGCGCGGTGCTGGCCTGCCCGGACATGGAAGCCAGCCTTTACGAGGCGGTGCTGCTGCATGCGGGCTACCTTCTCGGCCTGTCGGAACAGGCGTTCGAGATCACGCTCGACTACCTGCGCATCCGCAAGCAGTTCGAGGTGCCGATCGGCAGCTTCCAGGCGCTGCAGCACCGCGCCACCGAGATCAAGGTGCAGTTGGAACTGGCCCGTGCCGCCATCGGCGCTGCGGCCGCTGCCCTCGATCTCCGCCAGGATCCGGCGCGGGCCCGCATGGCGGTGCTGCGCGCGCGCACCCGGGCCGGCGGCTTTGCCCGGCTGGTCGCCCGCGAGGCCATCCAGATGCACGGCGCCATCGGCTACACCGACGAGTCCGACATCGGCCTCTATGCCAAGAAGGCGCTGGTGGAAGCCGGGATGTTCGCACCGGAGTTCCGCCTGAAGGAGCGCTTCATGGCGCTGCGCGACGCCGCCGCGGCAAGCGCGACGGTGCCCGAAACAGCCCCGGCACCGGCCCCAGAGACTGCAGGGGCGGAGTGAGACCATGGCCGATCCCACCGATACCCCGCCCTTCATCGCCGACCACCCGCCGCATCCCGACTACAACGCCATGTCCGACGCGGACTTCCGCGCCCTGGTGCGCGGCTTCGTCGAAGCCAACTACCCGAACATCCCGCGCTATGCGCAGCGCCGCCTGTTCTGGCCGGAGGTGAAGCCGTGGTACGCGGTGCTCGCCCGCAAGGGGTGGATCGCGCCCACCTGGCCGCA
>JAGQRL010000278.1:0-887 GCA_020425485.1 Rhodospirillaceae bacterium | reverse complement strand
GCGCGCGTGCACGATATCGGCACGGTGATGCTGGGCCCGCTGCTCATGCAGTACGGCACCCAGGAGCAGCAGGACTTCTACCTGCCGCGCATCCTCCGCGGCGAGGATGTGTGGGCGCAGGGCTACAGCGAACCCGGTGCGGGCTCGGACCTCGCCGCAGTTCGCTGCGAGGCGGTGCGCGACGGCGACGCGTGGGTGATCAACGGCCAGAAGACCTGGGTGACGCTGGGCATCGACGCCAACCGGGTGTTCGTGCTGGCCCGCACCGACAAGACGGTGAGGAAGCAGGCGGGCATCAGCTTCCTGCTGGTGCCGATGGACGCCGCGGGCGTCACCGTGCGGCCCATCGAGAACCTCGAATGCCACGCGGAGTTCTGCGAGATCTTCTTCGACAATGTCCGCATCCCGCTGGGCGAGATCGTCGGCGAGGTGAACCAGGGCTGGACCATCGCCAAGGCGCTGCTGGGCCACGAGCGCGTGTTCATCGGCGCACCGCGACTGTCGGCCAATGCGCTGGCGCGGCTGGAAGCGCTGGCGCGGCGCCACGGGCTGTGGACCGACCCGGCGTTCCGCGACCGCTTCGCCGCCCTTGCCATGGACCTCAGCGACCTGTCGGACCTGTTTGAGACCTATGTGGAGCGCCTGCGCCGCAACGAGCCCATCGGTGCCGATGTCGGCATCCTGAAGATCTTCCAGAGCGAGCTTTGCCAGCGCATTTCCGAAGAGATGCTGCAGGTGTCCGGCAGCCTGGCGGGGGTGAAGGTGGGCGACGACGCCGACCACCGCTTCGATGCCGCGGGCACCTACCTGGCCGCCCGCCCCACCACCATCTTCGGCGGGTCGACCGAGGTCATGCGCAACGTGCTGGCGCGCGGCAGCCTGAACCT
>JAGQRL010000277.1 GCA_020425485.1 Rhodospirillaceae bacterium | reverse complement strand
TCCGACAGGGTGCCCAGCACCGCCCCAACTTCCACGGTGGCGCCGGCTTCGGCCACCACCTCGCCCAGCACGCCGGCTTCCGGCGCGTTGACCTCCAGCGTCACCTTGTCGGTTTCCAGCTCCACCAGGGGTTCGTCGCGCTCGACCCGGTCGCCGACCTGCTTCAGCCACTGGGCGACGGTGGCCTCCGTCACCGATTCCCCCAGGGTGGGCACAACGATCTGAACGCTCATGGGTAGTTTGTCCTTATGCTGGCTCGCATCGGGTTGGGTGTGGCACGCCCCGCGGCAAAGGATGCGGACGAGGACTCTCCATAGCCATGGCGTGCGGCGGGGTCTTGGCGGTGTCACGACTCAGCGGCGGACTCCGCCAGGCCGAGCGCCGCATCGACCAGGGCCTGCTGTTCCATGTTGTGGCGGCGCAGCAGCCCGGTGGCCGGAGCCGCCGCCTCGATCCGCCCGGCATAGACCGGCCGGCGCGTCTTGTGGCCGATATCGGTGAGGATCTGTTCGATCCGCCGGTCGGCGTACCACCAGGCCCCCATGTTGCGCGGCTCTTCCTGGCACCACACGATGTCGGCGTTGGGGTATTTGGCGATCTCCTCGCCCAGCACGGCATCGGGCCAGGGATAGAGCTGCTCGATCCTGAGGATGGCGATGTCCTTGCGCCCGGATTCGTCGCGCGCCTTCTTCAGGTCGTAGTAGACCTTGCCGGTGCACAGCACGACGCGGTGGATCTCCTGCGGCGGCGCCAGGTCGACGCTCTCGTAGAGCACGCGGTGGAAGCTCGACCCCTCGGCGAACATCTCCAGGTCGGAAACGCACTCCTTGTGGCGCAGCAGCGACTTCGGCGTCATCACCACCAGCGGCTTGCGGAAGTCGCGGTGGATCTGCCGGCGCAGGGCGTGGAAGTAGTTGGCCGGCGTGGTCGGGTAGATGACCTGCCAGTTGTCCTCGCCGCAGAGCTGCAGGTAGCGCTCCAGCCGGGCCGAGGAGTGCTCCGGCCCCTGGCCTTCGTAGCCGTGGGGCAGCAGCATCACCAGGCCGGACATGCGCAGCCACTTGCTTTCGCCCGACGAGATGAACTGATCGAAGATCACCTGGGCGCCGTTGGCGAAATCGCCGAACTGCGCTTCCCACAGCACCAGCGCCCGCGGCTCGGCGAGGCTGAAGCCGTATTCGAAGCCGAGCACGGCGAATTCCGACAGCGGGCTGTCGTGCACCTCGAAGCTCGCCTGGTCGGGATCGACGTTGAGCAGCGGGATGTGCCGGGCTTCGCTGTCCTGGTCCACCAGCACCGAATGGCGCTGGGAGAAGGTGCCGCGGCCGCTGTCCTGGCCGGACAGGCGCACCGGGTAGCCTTCCTGTAGCAGCGTGCCGAAGGCCAGGGCCTCGGCGGTTGCCCAGTCGATGCCCGTACCGGTGTCGAACATCTGCTCCTTGGCCTTGAGCTGACGGACGATCTTGGGGTTGAGCGAGAAGCCGTCCGGCACCGTCACCAGCGCCTTGCCCACCGCCCGCAGATCGGTCATGGCAACGGAGGTGGTGCCGCGCCGGTCGCCGGCCTTGGCGATGGACATGCCGGACCACGCGCCGGTCAGCCAGTCGGCCTGGTTGGGCTTGTAGCTGGAAGCGGCCTCGAACTGCGCGTCCAGATGGCTCTGCCAGTCCTTCACCATGCGCTCCGGCGCCTCGGCGTCCAGCAGCTTGTCGGCCACCAGGCGGCGGGCATACAGCTCGCGCACCGTCGGGTGGTTGCCGATGGTGCGGTACATGATGGGCTGGGTGAACGCCGGCTCGTCGCCCTCGTTGTGGCCGAAGCGGCGGTAGCACACCATGTCCACCACCACGTCCTTCTTGAAGTGCTGGCGGAACTCAATCGCGATGCGGCACACGTGCACCACGGCTTCCGGGTCGTCGCCGTTGACGTGGAAGATCGGCGCCTGGATCGACTTGGCGATCTCGCTCGGATAGGGGCCCGAGCGGCTGTACATCGGCGCCGTGGTGAAGCCGATCTGGTTGTTGACGATGAAGTGGATGGTGCCGCCCACCCGGTAGCCCTTGAGGTCCGACAGCATCAGCGTTTCGCCGACGATGCCCTGGCCGGCGAACGCGGCGTCGCCGTGCAGCAGCACGCCCATCACCTTCTCGCGGTCGCCGTCGTGCAGCTGCATCTGCTTGGCGCGCACCTTGCCGATCACCACCGGGTTCACGGCTTCCAGGTGCGAGGGGTTGGCGGTGAGCGACAGGTGGATGGTGTTGCCGTCGAAGTCCCGGTCGGACGAGGTGCCCAGGTGGTACTTCACGTCGCCGGTGCCCTGTACGTCCTCCGGGTTGGCCGGGTTGCCCTGGAACTCCGAGAAGATGGCGGCGAACGGCTTGCCCATCACGTTGGCGAGCACGTTGAGGCGGCCGCGGTGGGGCATGCCCAGCACGATTTCCTGCAGGCCGAGCTGGCCGCCGCGCTTGAGGATCTGCTCCAGGCCGGGCACCAGGGCCTCGCCGCCGTCGAGCCCGAAGCGCTTGGTGCCGGTGTACTTGATGTTCAAGAAGCGCTCGAAGCCTTCGGTTGCCGTCAGCCGCTCCAGGATGGCTTCGCGCCCGCGCTCGGTGAAATCCGTGCGGTTGTGGATGGCTTCGATGCGCTGCTGGATCCAGGCCTTTTCGTCAGGATCCTGGATGTGCATGAACTCCACGCCGATGTGGTCGCAATAGGTCTGGAGCAGCCGCTCCATGATCTGGCGCAGCGTCGCGACCTCGAAGCCCAGCACCTGGTTGATGAAGATCGGGCGGTCCCAGTCGTCGTCGGTGAAGCCCCACGTACGCGGGTCCAGCTCCGGGTGGTGGCCGCGCGGATCAAGGCCCAGCGGGTCCAGCCGTGCGTTCAGATGGCCGCGCACCCGGTACGTACGGATCAGCATCAGCGCGCGGATGCTGTCGGTCACCGCGGCGCGCAGCAGCTCCTCGGACGGCATGGAGGCCGGTGTGGGCTGCGCTGCCGGTGCGGCCTTGGCGGGTGCCGGAGCCGCAGCCGCAGCCCCGTTCTTGCCGGCCGGCTTCGCTGTTTCCGCCGGGGCACCGCCGAACAGCTCGTCGGCCACCGGGTCGGCGACGGTGGTGTGGCCGTTGCCCCAGGACGGGCCGGACAGCTCGCCCAGCACCTCGCGGGCATCGTCGCCGAGCGTGCCGAAGAAGGATGCCCAGGAGGGATCGACCGATCCCGGATCGCGCTTGAAGCGCGCGTACAGGTCCCCGACGAAGGCCGCGTTTTGGGCAAACAGGAACGAGGAATTGACCGCTTGATTTCCCATGATGGTGCCTGCAGATGAGCGCCGGAGCGCCCCTTCTCCCCAATTGTTAGCGCTTTCGTAGGGTCGAGACCGACCTTCGCAGGTTTTCGCTGCACGAGCTTGAAAGATATACGCAGATTTCTGTTATCTGCCCATGGCCTTTGGGCAGCAAACCGGCTGGTCACGCAAGTCTGATACGATGCGTGCGCAGAGGCCGCAGCCCGCCCGACAGTCACGCCGCGGCGGTTAACCGGACAGGAAGGCGGACACCCTCTCCAGGAATGCCTCTGGACGGTCGGCGTGCACCTCGTGGCCGGCTCCTTCGATCACCGCCATCTGAAGTTTTGGGAACATGTGCTGGAACAACACATAGTGTTCCGGGCGTACGTAGTCCGACATCTCGCCTTCCACCAGCAAGGTGGGCCGCTCGAACGTCGTCTTGGTGAGGCGCTCGTCGAACGCCGTCAGCGCATCCAGGTTGTGGGCGATGGCCTCCAGGTTGAGGCGCCACCTGAGCCCGCCGCCCGCCGGCGCCACGTTCTGGATGAGGAACGAGCGCAGGCCGGAATCCGGGATCTCGTCGGCCAGCCAGGCATCCACCTCCGCCCGCCGGGTCAGCCCTTCCAGGTCCACCGCCCGCATCGCCTGCACCAGGTGCAGGTGCTGGCTGTCGGACGGCACCGGGGCGATGTCCACCACCACCAGGCGGTCCACCAGCTCCGGCCGGCCCATCACCAGGGTCATGGCGGTCTTGCCGCCCATGGAATGGCCGATCAGCGCCGGTGGCTCGGCACAGCGCGCCTCGATGAAGCGGGCCACGTCCTCCGCCATTTCCGGGTACGACATGGTGTCGGCCCAGGGGGAGTCGCCGTGGTTGCGCAGGTCGAGCGCGAACACATGGGCGTGGTCCGCCAACGCCTTGGCGATGCGCAGCCAGTTGCGCGAGGAGCCGAACAGCCCGTGCAGGATCACCACCGGCGGGCGCCGGCCGTGTTCCTGGTAGGCGAGCAATCGATCGAGGGTCATGGCGGCGGCTTGTACGGGTTGGGGCTACCAGCGCGGCGGGCGCTTTTCGAGAAAGGCACCGACGCCTTCCCGCCCCTCGGCGGACGCGCGGGCTTCGGCGATGGCGCGGGCGGTGAACTCCGGCAGGTCGGCCTTGGGCAGCGTGGTCACTCCCGTGATCAACGCCTTGCAGCGGGCAATGGCTCCCGGCCCGTTGGCCGCCAGGGCGGCCGCCACCTTGGCCACCGCCGCATCCAGCATGTGGCCCGGCACCACCTCGTGCACCAGCCCCAGGCGATGGGCTTCCAGCGCGCTGAAGGTTTCCGCCGTCAGGAAATAGCGGCGGGCGGCACGGGCGCCGATGGCGGCGATGACGTAGGGCGAGATCACCGCCGGCACCAGCCCGAGCTTCACTTCCGACAGCACGAACTTGGCGTTGTCGCTGGCAATGGCGATGTCGCAGCAGGCCACCAGGCCGACGCCGCCGCCATAGGCCGGCCCCTGCACCGCGGCGATGGTGGGCTTGGCCACGCCGTCCAGCGTGCGCATCAGCGCTTCCAGGCGGCGCGCATCGTCCAGATTCTGCGCTTCGCCGTAGTCCGCCATGCGGCGCATCCAGCCGAGATCGCCGCCGGCAGAGAAGCTCTTGCCGGCCCCGCGCAGCACGATGGCGCGCACCGCCGGGTCGCTGCCGAGCGTGCCGATCACCTCGGTCAACGCGGCGATCAGCGTTTCGTCGAAGGCGTTGTGACGGTCGGGCCGGTTCATGGTCACCGTCGCCACGCCGTCGGAAACCCCGGTGATGATCATCTGCTCGTCCATCCCCACCTCCCCGGTCATTTCGATATTTAGCCAAAGCCTGGCGCAGGGTCTGCCCCCAATACCTGCATGGCCCCCGTCCGGCAGTGCGCCGGGCCTTGCCGCCGCATGCGGCTTCGGCGATGACTCCAGGTGTGGGAGGACTGTTCCATGCTCGACAAGATCCTGGTGGCCAACCGGGGCGAGATTGCCTGCCGTGTCATGCGGACGGCGCGGCGGCTGGGCATTGCCACGGTGGCCGTGTATTCCGACGCCGATGCCGGGGCGCTGCACGTGGCCCAGGCGGATGCCGCCGTGCGCATCGGCCCCGCCCCGGCGCGCGACAGCTATCTGGACGCCGCCGCGGTGCTGGACGCCGCCCGGCGCACCGGTGCCGATGCCATCCACCCCGGCTACGGCTTCCTGTCGGAAAACGCCGGCTTCGCGGACGCCTGTGCGGCCGCCGGCATCACCTTCATCGGCCCGCCGGCCGCGGCCATCCGCGCCATGGGCGACAAGAGCGAGGCCAAGGCCCGCATGGCGGCGGCCGGCGTGCCGCTGGTGCCGGGCTACCACGGCGCCGACCAGGATCCGGCGACGCTGAAGGCCGCCGCGGCGGAAATCGGCTTTCCGGTGCTGGTGAAGGCATCGGCCGGCGGCGGCGG
>JAGQRL010000276.1 GCA_020425485.1 Rhodospirillaceae bacterium | reverse complement strand
TGCACAACCACCCGTCCGGCGATCCCGCCCCGTCGAAGGCCGATATCGACATGACCCGCCAGGTGGCGCGCGCGCTGGCCGGGGTCAACGTGGTGCTGCACGACCACCTGGTGATGGCCCGCGGCGGCCACAACAGCTTCAAGGCCATGGGGCTGCTGTAGCGGCCCGCGGTGCCGCCGGCTTTGACCGGGCGGCGGTTTGGCGCTACTCCGGGCGCATCCTCCCGTCACCTTGGCAGCCCGCGCGATGATCCCCCGCTATTCCCGCCCCCAGATGGCCGACATCTGGTCGCCCGAGACCCGTTTCCAGATCTGGTTCGAGATCGAGGCCCATGCCTGCGATGCCCAGGCGGAGTTGGGCGTCATCCCCAAGGAGGCGGCGGCGGCGGTGTGGGCGCGCGGCGCGTTCGAGATCGACCGCATCGACGAGATCGAGCGGGAAACCAAGCACGACGTGATCGCCTTCCTCACCAACCTGGCGGAGCATGTCGGCCCTGAGGCGCGCTTCGTGCACCAGGGCATGACCTCGTCCGACGTGCTGGACACCTGCCTGGCCGTCCAGCTCACCCGCGCTGCCGACCTGCTGATCGAAGACGTGGACGCGGTGCTGGCCGCCCTGAAGGCGCGGGCGGAGGAACACAAGCACACCGTGTGCATCGGCCGCTCCCACGGCATCCATGCCGAGCCCACCACCTTTGGCCTCAAGCTGGCCGGCCACTACGCCGCCTTTGCCCGCAACCGCGCCCGCCTGGTGGCGGCACGGGCGGAGGTGGCCACCTGCGCCATTTCCGGCGCCGTCGGCACCTTCGCCCATATCGACCCGCGCGTCGAAGCCCATGTGGCGGCCAAGCTGGGGCTGGCGGTGGAGCCGGTGAGCACGCAGATCATCCCGCGCGACCGCCACGCCGCCTTCTTCGCCGCCCTGGGCGTGGTCGCCGGATCGGTGGAGAACCTGGCGACGGAGGTGCGCCACCTGCAGCGCACGGAGGTGCGCGAGGCGGAGGAATACTTCGCCGCCGGGCAGAAGGGCTCGTCAGCCATGCCGCACAAGCGCAACCCGGTGCTGACGGAAAACCTGTGCGGGCTGGCCCGCGTGGTGCGCTCCGCCGTGGTGCCGGCGCTTGAAAACGTGACCCTGTGGCACGAGCGCGACATCAGCCACTCCTCCGTGGAGCGCATGATCGGCCCCGATGCCACGGTGACGCTGGATTTCGCTTTGTCGCGCCTGGCCGGGGTGGTGAAGAACCTGCTGGTCTACCCCGAAGCCATGCGCGCCAACCTGGAAAGCAAGGGCGGGCTGGTGTTCAGCCAGCAGGTGATGCTGGCGCTGACCCAGGCCGGCATGAGCCGGGAGGACGCCTACAAGGCCGTGCAGCGCTGCGCCATGCCGGTGTGGCTGGAGGGCGGCTCGTTCCGCGACCTGGTGGCCGCCGACGCCGACATCCGCGCCCACCTGTCAGCCCCCGAAATCGCCGCCCTCTTCGACCTCTCCCGCCACACCGCCCATGTGGACGAGATTTTCGGAAGGGTGTTTGGGGTATAGTCTAAGCTTACGATGAAGGTGGCGATGTGTGGCCAGAACTGCCAATTGAATTTAACGTCGTGGGTACGCCTGTCAGCGCACAGAGTAAGAACACAAGGGCCAAGGCCGAATGGCAGGAGAAGGTACTAGCGGCCGCTCAGTCAGAAGTTGGGTATGAACGCTGGGCATTGATGGAAGAGCGGCTCTCCGTATCCATGTACTACTTCCCCCAGGATCCGATGCCTGGTGATGTCGACAACATCGTAAAGCTCACGCTTGATGCGCTCGCCCCCAATATTTATACTGAAGACCATCTGATTGACCGCATCCTCGTGCAACGATTCAATCCCGAGGTTAGTTTCAGTTTCGCGGACCCAAGTGACACCCTGGTGGAAGCCATGACGATCGGCTCACCCGTACTATATGTTTGTATTGATGAGGCACCTCTCAGGGACCTAGCTCAATGATGAGTCTTGCCGAACAAGAACGTGCTGTCCTGGACGAGCATGAGCCACGATGGGTGCGGCTAGGATATCGTGTCATTCGACACCCCCGTGGCACTGATGTTCCGGAGTTCCTTGGTCGCTTTCAGCCGGACGCTCTCGCCATAGGACCACAGCCGAATCTAGTTGTTGAGGTGATCCGCAAGGGCGCACGCAATGCCGACGAAAAAGTCCGTCGTTTGAAGGCTCTACTGGGCGACCGCAAGGATTGGCGGCTCGAAGTTCTTTATTCAGGTGAAGTTGCGGAAGGACTCCGGTCAAGCTCGCCAGAAGACATTCATGACGTCTTGAGAGCGTCACGCCGGCTCACCGAGAAAGAACCTCGAGCGGCGTTCCTATTGGCATGGGCAGTGCTTGAAGCGGTTGTGCGTCGGTTGGCTCCCCAGGATGCGCAATTTCCCCAATCGGCGGGTCGCCTGGTCGAGTTGCTTGCCAGCGGCGGATACATTACGCCAACTGAGGCAGACCGCCTCCGCTATGCAGTTGCACTGCGCAACCGTCTTGCGCACGGTGATTTGTCAGTGCGCCTTGCACCTGCGGAGACCCGAACGGTTCTAGAGATTGCCGAAGGCTTGCTGCATCAGATGCAAGAAGATCCGTAAGCCATCTCTCACCCCGTACTCTCAAACCTCGGCGCCTTGACGCCGGACGCGTTGAGCGCGGTGACGATCTGGTCGGTCAGGCGTTTCAGCCCTTCCTCCGTGGTGCTTTCGGCCCGCGCCACCAGCACGTCCTGGGTATTTGACGCGCGGATCAGCCACCAGCCGTTGGGTGTGTTCACGCGCACCCCGTCGATGTCCACCACGTCCGCACCCTCGGCCTCCAGCCGCGCGGCGATCTCGTCCACCACCGCGAACTTGCGCGCCTCGTCCACCTGGAAGCGGGTTTCCGGCGTCGCCAGGGCGGCGGGCAGGGCCGCCACCATGTCGGCCAGGCTGCCCTCGGACCGGCCGAGCAGCCCCAGCAGCCGCACCGCGGCATAGGGCGCATCGTCATAGCCGTAATACTTGTCGGCAAAGCAGATGTGGCCGGACATCTCGCCCGCCAGCAGCGCCCCCGTCTCCGTCATCTTCGCCTTGATCAGCGAGTGGCCGGTCTTCCACATCACCGGCCGGCCGCCCAGCCGCGCCACCTCGTCGAACAGGGTCTGGCTGGTCTTCACGTCGGCGATCACCGTCGCCCCCGGCCGCTCGCGCAGCACATCGGCGGCGAACAGCGCCAGCAACTGGTCGGCCCAGACGATGCGGCCTTCGTGGTCGACCACGCCGATGCGGTCGCCATCGCCATCGAAGCCGATGCCGAGGTCGCAGCCTTCCCGCCGCACGGTGTCGATCAGCGCACCCAGGGTTTCCGGCAGGGTGGGGTCGGGGTGGTGGTTGGGAAACGTGCCGTCCACCTCCTCAAACAGCAGGTGATGGGTGCCCGGCAGCGCATCGGTGAGCTGGCGCAGGATGGCGCCGACGGCGCCGTTGCCGGCATCCCACGCCACCTTCAGGGGCCGCGTGCCGTCATAGTCCGCCACCAGCCGGCGCACATAGTCGTCCGCCACCGGCACCGAGCGGCGGCGGCCGGCACCGGTCCACAGCTCGCCCATGGAGATGCGCTGGCCGATGTTCTTGATGGCGTCGCCGTAGAGGGCCGCCCCGCCGATCAGCAGCTTCAGGCCGTTATATTCCGGCGGATTGTGCGAGCCGGTGATCATCACGCCGGCCTGGGCGCCCAGCGTGCGTTCGGCAAAATACAGCATCGGCGTGGGGCCGAGGCCGATATCCAGCACCTCCGCCCCGGCACCATTCAGCCCGGCCGCCAGCATCTCGGCAAAGCTGGGGGAACTCAGCCGCCCGTCATAGCCGACGCACACGGTGTCGCCGCCTTCCTCGATCACCCGGCTGGCAAAGGCCCGGCCGATGGCTTCCACCACCGGTTCCGACAGGGATTTGCCGACGATGCCGCGGATGTCGTAGGCGCGCAGGATGCTGGGATCGAAGGTGGTCATGACGCGGCCTCCGCCTGGCGCTCTTGATCTTCGGCCAGCACCGGTGCCAGCGCTGCCCGTACAGCGTCCGCCAGGTCGGGGCGCTGCAAGCCGTAGGCGACATTGGCGGCAACAAAGCCGGCGCGGCCGCCGCAATCGAACCGGTGGCCTTCAAAGCGGGCGGCATGGAAGGGCTGCAGCCCGATCAGCCGGGCCATGGCATCGGTCAACTGCACCTCGCCCCCCTTGCCCACCAACCCGCGGGAGAGCACGTCCATCACCTGGGGCTGCAGGATGTAGCGCCCGACGATGGAGAGGTTGGACGGCGCTTCGTGCGGGTCGGGCTTTTCTACCAGGCCGCGCACCGTGGCGATGCGGCCGTCGTCCTCGCCGGGATCGACGATGCCGTAGCGCGCCGTCTGGTCCTTCGGCACCTCGCTCACCGCAATAATGTTGCCCCCGTATTCGTTATAGATCTCCACGAGCTGGGCGAGCAGGGGCTTCTCGCACAAGAACAGCTCGTCGGGCAGCAGCACGGCGAAGGGCTCGTCGCGCACCACGTTGCGGGCGCACCACACGGCATGGCCCAGGCCCAGCGGTTCGGGCTGGCGCACGCAGGTAAGCTGGCCCACCGGGATTTCCGCCGCCCGCGCGCTGGCCAGCTCCACCACCTTGCCGCGCCGGTCGAGCATTTCATAAAGCTCGCGGTGCTGGTCGAAATGGTCCTCCATCAGCGTCTTGCCGCGGCTGGTCACGAACACCAAACTTTCGATGCCGGCGGCGCGGGCTTCCTCCACCGCGAACTGGATGATGGGCTTGTCCACCACCGTCAGCATCTCCTTGGGGATGACCTTGGTGGCGGGGAACGACCGGGTGCCGAGACCGGCCACGGGAAACACGGCGGTGCGCAACGGCTTCATGGGATCGTGCTCTCCGGCCTCATGCGGCGGGCTGGCCGCGCGCCCGCGGCACTATACGGCATCGCGGGCCAGATCAGCCCTATGGCAAGCGGGGCCCGGTGGCAAGGGCGGTTCAGCGGCCCAGCAGCACCGCCTTGGCTTCGTTCACCTTGGCGGCGATGTAGTCCGTGCCGCCCTGGTCGGGATGCATCTGCTTCATCAGCCGGTGGTGGGCGGCCTTGATCTCCGCCGTCGTCGCCCCCGGTTCCAGCCCCAGGATCTTGTACGCCTCTTCGCGCGTCATCGCACCCGGAGCATCGGGCCGGCCCTGGCCCCAGCGCGAGCGGCCGCCTTCGCGCCACTCTGCGGCGTCCTCCTCGTCGCCGGCATCGCCGGCCGCCCCGGCGCGGCTGTAGCCACCCACGGCCTCGCGCCATTCCGGGCCGAAGCGCCGGTCGAGATAGGCTTCCAGGATGGCGACGGAGCGCGGGTCGTCCCCCGCCGCATCCTCCATCGCCTCGATGATCTCTTCCAGCGCCAGGGATTCCAGCGTCGCACCCGCGTGGCGGCCGCGCAGGATGGCGCCGTGCACCTCGCCCGTCTCATGGTCCAGCTCCGCGCGCAGACTGGCGGTTTCGATGCGGCTCACCTGGCCGGGGCTGGGGCCGCGCGCCGCGCGCACCCGGTTGGCCAGCACGCGCGAGCTCATGAACAGCGGCAGCAGGGCCGGCAGCAGGCCCAACAGCAACACGGCATTGCGGGACAGCAGCGCCAGCCCGCCCAGCACCACGGCGATGATGATGCCGATCGCCTTGATGGCCCGGGCCAGCGATTTTGGGTCGGCGTTGATCGCCCACGACCATAGCATGGCGAGGCCGACCAGCACCCCCAGCGCCAAGATCACATACGGCATTATGCTCCCCGATGGTGCAGGCTTTTCCCTTGAAGATGGGGGTGCGGAGCGGGCGCGTCACCCGCTGGTGTGCAGGGGCTGGCCGGCGACCGCGCGGTTTTCGTCTTCCGCCTGGCGCACCAGCCAGGCGACGAAGGCCGCAGCATCCCGCCCCGCCCCCGGCCGGCGCAGCGCCACATAGGTGCGGCCGCTGGGCTGGAAGCCGAAGGGGGCCGCCAGGCGGCCGCCTGCCAGGTCGTCGCGCACCAGGGGTTCCGGCGCGATCGCCACGCCCAGCCCGGCGGTGGCCGCTTCCAGCATGAAATAGAAGTGCTCGAACTGGCGGCCCTCCAGGGGCAGGGAGGCGCCGGCCATGCGGCACCATTCCGGCCACGCGGTGGGCCGTGTCTTGGTGTGCAGCAGGGGCAGGCCGGCGAGGCCGCGCCAATCGGCGATGCGCTCGGGCGGCTTCAGGCGCGGGCTCAGCACCGGGCCGACGCGGTCCTCGAACAGCGGCGTCACGATGGCCACCCCCCAGTCGCCATGGCCGACGCGGATCGCCACATCCAGCCGCTGGCGGCTGAAATCCACCGGCGCATCCTCCGCCGTCAGCCGCACCTCGATGTCCGGGTGGTCCTGCTGGAAGGCGTGGAGGCGCGGGATCAGCCAGCGCATGGTGAAGGTGCCCAGCGCCGACACATCGAGCGTCCGCCGCTCGCCGCCGACCAGGCGGGCGACCGCTTCCTCCACCCCGTCGAACGCCTCGGTCAGCCGCGGCAGCAGGCGCTCGGCCGCAGGGGTGAGCACCGGCCGGTTGCGCGGCCCTTCGAACAGGCGCACGCCGAGCAGTGTTTCCAGCCC
Source organism: Rhodospirillaceae bacterium (assembly GCA_020425485.1). GTDB lineage: Bacteria > Pseudomonadota > Alphaproteobacteria > DSM-16000 > Inquilinaceae > JACKIH01. The sequence goes on along the minus strand of JAGQRL010000276.1, from coordinate 5,975 downwards.
GCGGATCTGCCGGCTGATGGCGCCGTGGGTCACCCCCAGCTCGGCTGCGGCATCGCCCATGCGGCCGAGGCGGGCAGCGGATTCAAAGGCGCGCAGGGCGTTGAGCGGCAGGGCGCCGCGTTTCATGTGCGCTTTCCTCACATAGTTTCTGAGAAAATATCGTTATTTCAGCGATCTGGAAAGCGCTATCGTGAACTTACGCACAAACCTGCGCTCCCGCCCCTTCACCTCTGGACTGTTCGATGGACGCTGCCGTGTTCCTGGCGGTGCTGCTCGCCGCAGTGCTGCATGCCGGATGGAACTCCATCCTCAAGCTGGGGCTCGACCGGCTGTCGGCGATGCTGATGCTGGCGCTGGTGCAGGCGGGCATCGCCCTGCCGCTGCTGCCCTTCGTCGCCCGGCCCGATGCCGCGGCCTGGGGCTGGATTGCCGCCGCCGCCCTGCTGCACACCGGCTACAAGCTGTTTCTGGTGCAGGCCTATGCCCATGCCGATCTCTCCCAGGCCTATCCGCTCGCCCGCGGCACCGCACCGCTGATCGTCACCGTCGTCTCGGCCGCCGTGCTGGGCGAGCCGCTGAGCCTGGGCGGCCTCTTGGCCATCTGTGCGATTTCCGCCGGCATTCTGGCGATGGCGGCGGGCGGGCCGGGGCGCATGGGCGGCCGGGCGGTGGGTTTCGCCGTCGCCACCGCCGGCTTCACCGCCGCCTACACGCTGGTGGATGCGGTGGGCGCGCGGGCCGCCGGCACGGCCGCGGGCTTCATCTTGTGGATGGTGGTGGGCGACGCCCTGGCCATGACCCTCTATGCCCGGCTGGTGCGCGGCCGCAGCGCCTTCGCCGGCTTCCGCACGGTGTGGGCGAGCGGGCTGGCGGCCGGTGCGATGTCGCTGGGGGCCTATTGGATCGCCGTGTGGGCCTTCACCCAGGCACCGGTGGCGCTGGTGGCCGCTCTCAGGGAGACGAGCATCCTGTTTGCGCTGATCATCGCCGCGGTGGTGCTGCGCGAACCCGTGGGCGGCCGGCGCTGGCTGTCCGCCGCCGCCATCGCCGCCGGGGTTGCCGCCATGCGCATGTGAGGAGCCGGTGCAGCTCCACCGAAAAACCCTCTACCGCCGGCCCACCTGACTGGTGAGCCTGAGCGCTTCGCCGCCGCGGCGCCGCCCATAGTCCCCCAGCGCCTTCAGCCCGCCGGCGGCATAGACGGCGACCGCCCCCAGCAGGTCCTTCAGCTGCCTGGCACTGCGGGAATCGAACGGGCAGTAGGCCCCGCCGGTGAGCCGGGCGACTTCCTTGAACACCTTGGCCGCCACCGGGTCCGGCCCCTCGTGGAACATGAAGGCCGGCACGCCGCGCAGCCCCAGCTCGCCCGCCGCCTGGCACACGTCGTCGATCTCCTCCTCAAAGCAGTCGCCGACGAACACCAGGGCGTTGACCTTCTTCTGCTCGGTCTGCTTGCGGGCGTGCAGCAGCACCCGCTTCAACTGGGTGTGCCCGCCCATGCAACGCACCGCCGTCATCCGCTTCAGCAGGGCGCGGGCATCGGACACAAAGGGGCTCGCCTTGCATTCGCGGAAGCCGCGGTAGAACACGAGCTGCACATCGAGCCCGCCGAGATCGGCGGTGCTTTCGAACATCTCCGCCTGGAGCTGGCAGGCGCGGTCCCAGGTGGGCTCGCGGCTCGCCGTGGCGTCCATGGCGAAGATCAGCCGGCCGCGCTCGCCGCCCGCCGCGGCCGCCTGCGCCGGTGCGGTGCGCAGGCGCTGAACGAAGGCATCCACCTCCGCCTGGCCGGCCGCCTGCTCGGCGGTTCGGTCGAGTTGGCCGGGCCGGGTGGTCGGAACCTTGGAACTTCGATCGGCCATCACCTCAATCCTGATTGTCCCAGCCGATGGGTTCGGTGCCTCTAATGTGGGGCCGCGATCCCGGCAATTCAGCGGCTGGTGCCGGCCGGATCGGCCACCAGAACCGGGCCGAGGGCCACCACCAGCGCCCGCAGCTCCTGGCGGGCCGCCACCTGGCTCATGGTCAGGCCGTCGGGCGGCAGGTCCAGCACCGTGAGGCCCTGGCGGAACAGCTCGCGGAACACCACGCGCTCGCCGAAGCCCGGTGCGGTGCGGAAGCCGATGCGGCGCGACAGCTTGGCCAGCGCATCGGCCATCTCCCGCTTGTTGCGCGCATCCAGGTTGCTAAGCCGGTTGCGCAGCACCACCCAGTCGATCGAGCGGCCGTCGCGCGCCATGCGCCGCTTGCGCTGGTCGAACACCATGGCGGCGTAGGGGCCCAGCGGCGGCGGCTTGCCGTCGTCCGGCACCGCGCGGGCGATCAGGTCGAGGTCGACGAAGCTGTCGTTGATGGGGGTCACCAGCACATCGGCGAAGCTGTGGGCGATGCGGCCGAGCGGGCTGGGGCTGCCCGGCGTATCGACCACCACAAGGTCGAGGTCGGTTCGCGCCAGCACCTCGTCCAGCCTCTCCGGCCCGGCTTCGGGCGCCACGCCGTCCACCCACACGGGCAGCGGCACCGGCCCTTCGGCAACGCCGGCATGGGCGACGCGGTTTTCGTAGAAGCGGGCCGCCGTGCCCTGGTCGGTGTCGAGGTCGAGCAGGCCGACGCGCGCGCCGCCGTGCAGGGCGGCCACCGCCAGATGCAAGGCGGTGGTGGACTTGCCGCTGCCGCCCTTTTCATTGCCCAGCACCAGGCAGCGCGGCCGCCGGCCCGGCGGCGGACGAAGCGGCGCGCTCACCGGCGGACCAGCCGGGCCTGCAAGCGGGCACCGTCGTGCCCCAGCACCTCGGCCGCCACCAGGCTGCCGGGCGGCAGATCGTCACCGGCCAGGGCAACCGGCGTGAAGTCCTCCGCCCGGCCCGCCCCATCGCCTTCCATCAGCACGCCGATGCGGCGGCCGCCACAGGCAGCGAGATGGCGCACAAGCGCTGCCGCCCCGGCATCGCGCAGCCGGGCGGCACGGGCCTTGCGCACCGGCTTGGCCACGGCGGGCATGCGGGCGGCCGGCGTGCCGGCGCGTTCGCTGTAGGGAAACACGTGGAGGAAGGTGAGCCCGGCTTCGGCCACCAGATCCAGGGTGTTCTGGAACATGGCGTCGGTTTCGGTGGGGAAGCCGGCAATCAGGTCGGCGCCGAAGGCGATCTCCGGCCGCAGCGCCCGCGCCCGCGCACACACCGCCAGCACGTCGGCACGCAGGTGGCGGCGCTTCATGCGCTTCAGCACCATGTCGTCGCCCGCCTGCACCGACAGGTGCAGGTGCGGCATCAGCCGCGGTTCCTCGGCGATCAGGTGCCACAGATCGGCATCGATCTCCGCCGGATCCAGCGAGGAAAGGCGCAGCCTGGGCAGTCCCGGCACCAGCTTCAGCAGGCGGCGCACCATCTGGCCCAGCGTCGGCCGGCCCGGCAGATCGGCGCCGTAGCTGGTGAGGTCGACGCCCGACAGCACCACCTCGCGATAGCCGTTCTCCACCAGCCGTTCGGTCTGGCGCACCACCTGGCCCACGGGGACGGAGCGCGACGGGCCGCGGCCCATGGGGATGATGCAGAAGGTGCAGCGGTGATCGCAGCCGTTCTGCACCTCCACGATGGCGCGGCTGCGGTCGTGCGGGCCGGCGAAGCCATCGATCAGATGGCCGGCGGTTTCGCGGATGGTGGCGATATCCGGCACATCATCCGCCGCTGCCGGGTCATCGCCCGGCCCCCAGGTTTCCGCCAGCAGCTTGGCGTGGTTGCCCACCACCCGGTCCACGCCCGGCAGGGCGGCATAGCCGTCGGGATCGATCTGGGCGGCACAGCCGGTGACGACGATGCGGGCCTGCGGGTGGTCGCGCCGCGCCCGGCGGATCGCCTGGCGGGCCTGGCGTTCGGCTTCCGCCGTCACCGCACAGGTGTTCACCACCACGGTATCGGCCGCCCCGGCGGCACGCAGGTGGCCGTCGATCACCGCACTTTCCAGGATGTTGAGCCGGCACCCGAAGGTCTGGACCCGCACCGTCATGCGGCCGCCCCGGGGCATTCGTCGGCGGCGGATAGGCCAGGGGCGAACAGATCGGGAGCGAGCACGCCGGTGAAGCTGGTTTCCACCCCGCCCGTCATCTCCACCCGGCCGTTGTCGAGCCAGGCGATGGTCAGGCTGCCGGTGGCGAACACCACCTCCACCTTCCGCCCGGTGAGGCCGCGGCGGGCCGCCGCCACCGCGGTGGCGCACGCCCCGCTACCCGATGCACCGGTTTCCCCCGCACCGCGCTCCCAGATGCGCATGCGCACCCGGTCCGGCCCGATCAGGGTGGCGAATTCGGTGTTGGTGCGCTCCGGGAACAGCGGGTGGTGTTCCACCTGCGGACCCAGCGTCGCCAGGTCCATCGCCAGGGTGTCGGCGACGAAATGCACCGCGTGGGGATTGCCGATATTCACCGCCACCGCATCCGGCAGGCCGGCGATGCCCAGTGGCACCGCCAGCGTATCGGCCGGCCTGGCCAGCGGGATTTCCTGCCACTCGGTGCCCACCGGCCCCATATCCACGGTCACCCGGCCGTCCGCTTCCGCCCGGCAGGCCAGCCGCCCTGCCCGCGTGACCACCACCACCTCGCCGCGCCCGGTTTCGGCCATCAACGTCTGGGCGACGCCGCGGGTGGCGTTGCCGCAGGCTTCCGCCTCGCCGCCATCGGCGTTGAAGATCTGCATATAGGCGGCGGCATCGGGGGCCGTGGCGGGCGCCGGGCGCAGCACGATGAGCTGGTCGCAGCCGACGCCGAAGCGCCGGTCACAGATGCGGCGCACGACGGCGGTGGCGAGCTGCACCGCTTCGGTGCGCCCATCGATCACCACGAAATCGTTGCCGAAGGCCTGTTGCTTGGTGAAGGCGTACATCGCCGCTGGTTCCCGCCGGTCGTCCGACGGACCATAGCGCCCGCCGATCGGGTCGTCAGCCGGGTTTCAGGCCGACCGTGCGCTCGGTGATCGCCCGGTCGAGCCCGACGCCGGACAGCCGGGCGCCGGTGAAGTTGGCCCCGGTGAGGTCGGCATCCGTCAGGTCGGCGTCCGACATGTCGGTGTCGCGCAAGTCGGCAAAGGACAGGTTGGCCCCCGACAGGTTGGCCACCCGGATGCTGCTGCCGCGCAGGGAGGCGCGCCTGAGGTTGGCGTTGGGCATCTGTGCGCCTTCCAGGTCGGCCTCGGTCAGCTGCACCCGCTCCATGCGGGCGCGCGCCAGGTTGACCTGCCAGATGAAGGCGCCGCCGCCATTGATGTGCAGCGGCGACAGCACCGCCCGGCCCATGGTGGCGCCGTTGAGGGAGGCGCGCTGGAGGTTGGCGCCGCGCAGATCCGCCAGCGTCAGGTCGGCGCCGCGCAGGTCGGCCAGCGACAAATCCGCCATGGCCAGCGAGCTGCGCTGGAGGTTGGCCGACCGCAAGCCGGTGCAGCGCAGGATCGAGGCCGACAGGTTGCGGCCGCTGAAATCGAAGTCGTGCACGTCGATTTCAGACAGATCGGCGCGCTCGCCGGTTTTGCCGTTGGAGTCCACCCATTGGGCGTGGAGCTGCAGCACCTCTTCCATCGGCAGCCGCAGCGTGGCGGCAGACCGGCTCACCCGCGCATCGGTCAGGTTGGCGTTGGCAAGGTCGGTGGTTTCGTAGATCGCCCCGCTCAGGTCGGCATTCTGCAGGTTGGTGCGGTACATCCGCGTGCCGGTGAGGTCGGCCCCGTGCAGCACCGCACCCGACAGGTTGGCGTCGGTCAGGTCCGCCCCTTCCAGGTCGCAGCCGGTGAGGTCGGAATTGGCCAGGTTGGTGCGGATCAGGCGGGCATCCTTGAGGATGGAATCGGTCAGGTCGGTCTGCATGACGAAGGCGTTGGCCAGCTTCGCCCGCGTCAGGTTGACGTTGTCGACCTTGGCGCAGGTCAGCTCCGTCAGGCTGACATCGAAGCTGAAGGGTTTCAGTTCGCCATCGTCGCCCGGCGTCACGA